>JANWYV010000032.1 GCA_025055075.1 Blastocatellia bacterium | reverse complement strand
TGCATCCGCTTGGCAGAATTGGCGAACCGTCGGATGTAGCTGCGGCTATCGAATGGCTCCTTGATCCCGCGCAAAGCTGGATCACGGGGATGGTCATTGCCGTGGATGGCGGTTTAAGTACGATTCGATCCCGATCTGTGTGAGTCTCACCCGATGGGCGTATCGCTACAACGACGTCCCATTGTGGCTGAAAGCCGATGGGATCAAAATTGGTGTAGAATTGCGGGTAATCTGACCAGCCATAGATTATGCGAATTCATCGGCTCTTTCGTCAGCTATGGGTCAAGCGGCCAGTTGAGACCGTGTTCCCTTTTTTCGAGCGTCCTGAAAACCTGGCGGAGATCACTCCCCCAGAATTAGGTTTCGAATTACTCACGCCGTCTCCCATCCCCATGCACATGGGGGCGTTGATTGATTACAGAATTCGACTTCTTGGTGTGCCTGTCCGATGGACGACCTATATCGCGGCCTATGATCCCCCGCTGTATTTTGTAGACGTCCAACTCCGAGGCCCTTATAGCTTTTGGCATCACACGCACCGATTTGAGCCGCATGAAGGAGGGACGTTGATCACGGACGAGGTGCTTTACGTGTTACCTCTTGGCCCGATCGGTGATCTCGTCCATCGGCTGTGGGTTGAGCGAGCGCTCCGTCACATCTTCGATTATCGCGAGCGCCGACTTACGGCGTTGTTCAATTACTCGTGATGGTTTGGGAAAATCTGTCCCGGTCCCCATCCCAACTTCCGCAAGCGCTTCATCTGGGGCTCGAGCGATTTCGCCTTCGCACGGCTTCTTTATACGCTCCTTCAAACCGGCGTTTTCGCTCCATATGCTCCACGATGGGGTGAGGGTAATCCACCCCGATTCGCACGCCATAATACTTCTGTTCGGCGTGGGTCATTGACCAAGGCTCATGTAGGTGATCAATCGGAAGATGCCGCAACTCCGGCACCCATCGGCGAATATAGGCCCCATCAGGATCGTAGCGTCGAGACTGCAAGAGGGGATTGAATATCCGAAGCGGCATAGCGTCAACTCCTGTAGATGCTATCCACTGCCAATTCCCGTTGTTGGCGGCCAGCTCGCCGTCGAGCAACTTGCTGCGAAAATACCGCTCGCCCCAGCGCCAATCAATGTGCAGGTCCTTGACCAGAAATGATGCGGCGACCATGCGCGCTCGATTGGGAAGATAACCCGTTGCATTGAGCTCGCGCATGGCCGCATCTACGAACGGGTATCCCGTGCATCCTTCGCACCAAGCGCGAAAATAGTCTTCCCGGTTCTCCCAGGGAAAATCCTCCAGCTCCGCCCGGAAGCTGTGCTCGACGACATGTGGAAAATGCCAGAGTACGTGTTGAAAGAATTCCCGCCACGCGAGTTCGGCGATGAACTTTTCCGCAGAAGCCCGCGCTGTCGCCTCGCAGCCGGGATCGTGGAGCATGGCAATTGTGTCCGCATAGATGCGCCGAATCGAAATAGTGCCAAAACGCAGATGTGGGCTCAGGCGACTCGATCCTTCGGGATGCGCTGGGAAGTCGCGCGTTTGTTTATAGTGCCATAGAGCCGTATTGCGGAACTTCTCCCAACGATCATGAGCGGCGCTGGTCCCAGGTTCTACAGCCACACGTTGGATGGTAACAGGTTTTCCCAAGCGCTCTGCCGTCGGCAGGGGATCTGAGGTGAGCCCTGGCATCATCGGTAAATGCTCCGGCGCGCCGTAAGGCAGGACTTTGGGCTGTTGGGTCCAGGCGCGATAGAAATGGCCAAAGACCGTAAAGGGAGCGCCGTTGCTCGTCGCAATATCCCAGGGCTCGACGAGAACGTGGTCTTTGAAGGAGTGAACCTCGATGTCATAACGGCGGGCAAGCGCCTCGACGCGCGCGTCCCGCTCGCGGGCATAGGGTTCATAATCGCGATTGTAGTAGAGGGCGATCGGCTGAAGCTGTTGAAAGAGCTGCTCGAAAACCTCCTCTGGGTGTCCATAGAGGATGATGAGATGATTCCCGAGGCAGCGAAGTTGGGCATCAAGGTCATCAAGACAAGCGGCTTGAAAATTAAAGATCGCCCCGTCGGAAGGAAGCTCGGCGATGAGGCGTTGATCCACGATGAACAGGCAAACGATAGGAACATGCTCTAACGCGGCGTGCCAGAGGGCCGCGTGATCATCCGTGCGCAAGTCGCGTCGGAACCACACGATGATGGGGCGGGGACACTGGCCCTTCATGATCGCTCTTTATGGCGAGGTTTGCTGAGTCTTTCCATTTGTTGCCTTGCTCGCGCACTCAAAATCTCGGACAGGTGCGCTTCACTTTCCCAGGGCTGATCACTCATGAGCTATTTCACTCCTCGGACACGAAGACTCACCGGAAGCGCTTTGTCCACGAGGTGGCGAGGGATCACGGACACGCTGACCCACGCATTGACATGCCGAGCGGCAGCCGCTCTCATTGTTGGTGATTACTTTGACGGCGGCAACTTCTCCCCCACACAAGAACGGGGTATGACTGCCGACCTTCTTAGGGCCGACGGGCGTGAGATTGGCGGCTTCAGCTATGGCTGCAGCTGCCTCAATCATAATGGCCAACCCTCGCGTCTCGATCATCTCGAGCACTTTCGTCGCTTGTCTCACCTTGCACTCGATCAATCCCTTCGCCTCTCTCGCACCATTTACATCCGGTGGCTCCCCACTGACAAGGATGCCCGTGCTGTCTTTGCTGGGGTACTCCAAATACCTGAGCTTGCTCGTCCCATTCACTGAATCGACTCTTGGTATTGGAGCGCTTCCTCGATTGCCTCGACGATTGGCTCGGCCAACTCTCGGTACGCGAGCTTTCGGCGTAGCTTTTGATCTCGTACTGCTCACCCAGAGGTCTCTTTGATTGCAATTTTCGCGCCTTTTCTTCACTCTCGTCATGAAGCCCTCTGCGATACTGCGTGCGAATTTCCGCATGCGACCATCGTGCTCCGCTATCGGAAGGATTCTCGCACATGGCGGATGGGGATTGTCAGGAGGATCCGCCTTTTGATATTTTGGAAGCCCATGCGCGTCTGTCTCGTGGTCAATCCACAGGCTGGGCGAGGGCGAGCGGGACGATTTGCTTTGCGCGTGTGGGCGCTCTTGCGGAGGGCGTTTCGCGATCTGGAGTTGGCGTTGAGCCAGAGCGCGCGTCATTTGACGGAGCTAGCGGAAGAGGCTGTGAGCGCAGGATACGATTTGCTCGTTGGATGTGGAGGCGACGGTACGGTGCATCATCTGCTGGCGCCGATCTCGGGAAGCTCGATGAAATTGGGCATTATTCCAATGGGGAGCGGGAACGATCTGGCGCGTAGCCTCCGCCTCCCGAATGATTACGGCGCGGCGTGTGAGATCATCGCTCGCGGACGGACTCGGGTTCTTGATCTAGCGCGTATCGGAGATCGGTTCTTCGCCTCTGTGGCGAGCGTGGGCCTCAGCGCCGAGGTCAATCGGCTTGCAAATGCTCAAACTCCGAGTGTCTTCGGGGGGCGATGGCGGTATCTGGGAGCGCTCTTCCGAGAGCTTCGCTCATATGCGCCGCGTTCGCTGCATCTTTGGGTAGATGGACGCGAGCTGGAGCGCGAAGTGGTGCTCGCCGCTGTGGGCAACGGGGCATTCTTCGGAGGAGGATTCAAAATCCTTCCCGATGCGGAGGTGGATGATGGATGGCTTGATCTCTGTCTCGTGAATCGCCTGGATCGGTTTCGGATCCTGCGGGCCATTCCTTCCGTGTATCGCGGGCGCCATCGGGAGCATCCAGCGGCGGAATTTTACCGCGCGCGGCGGATTCGGATTCTCTCGCCTGAGCGGCTGTCGGTTTTCGCCGATGGGGAATATGTTCAAGAGACGCCCGTGGCGATCGAGATCGTTCCTCGCGCTATCCGCGTCATTGTCCCATGAGGAGGGCCATGCGCACACCGTTTTACGAATGGGAAGCCGCTTTCGGCGCGCGATTTGAAGAGGAGGGTGGATGGATCGTTCCATTCGAGTATTCCTCCGTTGAGGAGGAACATCGGGCGATTCGTGAGGCCGTCGGGCTTCTGGATCTCAGCGGGAGAGGGCGCATTCTTGTTCGAGGCCGAGAGAGCGCGCGCTTTTTACAAAGCATGCTCTCCAATGACATCGCCCATCTACCGGCCGGGCGTGGTGTGCCGGCGACCTTGTTGACGAACAAGGGGCGAATGATTGGCCTCATGCGCGTGTACAATCTCGGCTCGGAGTATCTGCTCGACGTCGAACCACGAGCAGCCGAGAAGACATTGCGGACGCTTCAGGAATATAAGATGGCTCTGCGCGTGGAGATCGAAGAGGTGACGGATTCGCTCGTCGCGCTCTCCCTACAGGGGCCAAAGGCGCGTGAGCTCCTCTCGACCGTTCTCGGCGGAGATCTCGCGCTCGGGTGTGACGGCGAGATCACCCTCTATTCAATCGAGAAAGTCATCGCTCAAGAGGGAGGAGAGATTGACCCCGCAGCACGTCCGAGCGTTTGGATCGCGCGCGCGAGCCATACGGGCGAGGAGGGATATGACGTATTCATGGAGCGCGCGGTGGGGCCGGTGATGTGGCGCGCCTTCTGGCGCGTGGGAGAGGGATTCGGGCTTCGGGCCGTTGGATTTCGTGCGCTCTTTGTGCTGCGGTTAGAGGCCGGGATCCCTTGGTACGGCTACGATGTGGATGAGACGACGATCCCGCTGGAGGCCGGCTTGGAATCGGCGATCAGCTTCACCAAAGGGTGCTATATCGGTCAGGAGACGATTGCGATGATTCGCTATCGTGGGCATATCAATCGAAAACTCGTAGGGCTTCGATGCCGGGGAGATCGGATTCCTAATCCAGGGGATCGCATAGTGGAAGGGGATACAGAAGTCGGGCGCATCACGAGTGCCGCGTTCTCGTTCTCGTTGCGAGCCCCTATTGCGCTCGGCTACGTGAAATGCGCGTGGGCGGAGCCGGGAACGCGCCTTCGCGTGAAGGCGAAGGATGCGGACGTCGAAGCGGAGGTTCATCCGCTCCCGTTCATCTCAAAGAGCGAAGAACAGGCGCGTGCATGAGATCTCGCGCGAGGCGACGGGCATGAAGGTGAAACCGACCAGCGAGGTGCTCGAACCCATATCGCTTTCGAGATGGGGGAAACTTCCGTCCTTCGGCACGCGGCCTCTGCCCGATTTCCCAGGATGGTGGATGATGCTTGGCCCGGGTGTCATCTGGATGGCGCTCGCACAAGGCAGCGGAGAGTTGATTTGGTGGCCGCGATTGGTCGCCAAGTACGGGACGGGCTTCCTCTTTCTGCTGATTCCGGCGTGTCTGCTGCAATTTCCGCTCAACTACGCCATCGGACGGTACACGCTTCTGACGGGCGAGAGCATTTGGCAGGGATTCATTCGGTTGAACCGTTGGTTTGCCTTGGGCTTGTGGCTCTTGATGACGGTGCATTTCCTGTGGCTTGGTGCGTTCGTCACGGCCGGAAGCACGGGCATAGCGGCGCTTTGGGATTTCCCGTCGGGATGGGATCAAGCGGAGAAGACGCTACTGTGGTCGTGGCTCACTGTGTTCATTCTCTTTCCAGCCTTGCTCCTCAGTCCGACGGCGTATCGGCTCATCGAGCGCTTCATGCTGGGGATCGCTGTCGTTACCGTCGTGGGCCTAGTGATCTCATGTTTGCAGCCGAGCGTGCGGGCGGTCGTGCTGGATTTCGTCCGGGGGATCGTGCGCCCGCATTTCCCCCCATTTGCGGAGTTGCCGCGTCCGTGGGAGGAGCAAGACGCGACGCCCCTTTTGACGGCGGTCACGTTCGCCGGCTTGGGGGGATTCTGGATGCTGTTCTACTCCTATTGGCTTCGAGAGAAAGGTGCGGGGATGGCCGCACATATGGGCCACATCACGAGCCCATTGACGGGGAAGCCGGAAATGATCCCCCTCGCTGGTCATTTGCCCGAAGCGAGAGCCGAACTGCGAGAGCGCTGGCGGAGATGGCGGCTCTACTTGTGCGTGGACAGCTTCATCGCGATCGTCGGAAATGCGCTGACGACGCTGTTGACCTGTTTGCTGGCTTTCGCTCTGCTTTACCCACGAGGGCTCGTTCCGGAGGGATGGGAATTGGTCGTGCATCAGATGCAATTTTTCGAGGTCAGTTGGGGGAGCGTGGGAAAGGTGCTCTTCGCGCTGATGGCCGCAGCCTTTCTCAGTGATACGTGGTTGACGACGCTCGATGCCACGAGCCGCGTGCATACGGATTTCGCGCTCACGTATTTCCCGAAGGCTCGACGTTATCATCCGCGCACGTGGTACTATGGGATCGCTGCGGGGTTGACGGTCGTCACGGTCGTCACGATGCATTTCGCGAGTCCGGCGGAGTTGATTCTCGTGACGGCCGTATTGGGATTTCTTGGGACGATCATCTTCACCGGCGCTCTTCTATGGCTCAATTACCGATGGCTTCCGACGCGCTTGCCGGAGCCGGTGCGTCCTGGCCGTGCCGGAGCGCTGCTGCTTGGGTTTGCATGGGTGGTGTATTTGCTTCTGGCGGGTCTTTACATCTGGCTTCAATGGCTTCGATGAGCGAAGATGTCTGATCTGGCTGGCGGGAAGAGAGGGACGTCGAAGGCGCTTGCGATCCTCGATGGCGGGATACTCGCGAGCTTGGTGCTTTTTGCATTTGCAGCTCCGCATTCGATCGCGGTGACGCAGGGAGCCTTTCTTCTTGGCATGGTCCTATGGGGGGCTCGGATTGCGCTGCGCCGCTCCTTCGACTATCGGCCTATGGTCCTCGCGCTCCCGATCCTCATCTTCGTTGGCTTGAGTCTATTGGCGGCGATCTTCTCGTACGAACCAGCCTTGAGCAGGCTGAAGCTGCGGAGCGTGGCGCTCTTTCTCATCGTTTTCCTCGTCGCTCAGAATCTCCCGAATCTGAGCTGGGGGAAACGACTGGCGCTCATTTTGGTCGCCTCTTGCTTCCTCAATGTGGGGTACGTCTTCTGGCAGAAAGCTACCGGGCGCGGAGTGCGCGTGCTAGAGATCGCCGAGGAAAGTCCGCTGCGTCTGGCGGGGATTGAGCCGGGCGATGTCCTTCTCGAGGTGGAAGGACGGACCGTCTCTTCACTCGAAGACGTAGCGGCTTCGATTGCTCCTCGAAGAGGGGAGCGCGTTCGGCTCTTCGTATTCCGGCCAGAGATCTACAGACATCGCGAGGTCTTCGTCCCGCGGGATGCGCCTGCGGAGAACCCTCTCCAGATTCGCCGATGGGAGCCGTGGAAGCACTTTCGCGCATCGGGGTTCTACGGGTGGAACTATTTCACATATGCCGAGGTCGTGCAGCTCATCGGATCGCTCCTGTTGGGACTCTTCCTCATGTTTCCGCGAAAGCGTAGCCTCCTCGGCCTACTGGCCGTGCTTGGGATCGCAGCGATCGGGTATGTCCTTCTGCTCACGGTCACCCGAGCGGCGTGGGGCGCATTCGCCCTCTCAGCGTTCGTCATGCTTCTTTACCGTTGGAGGAAGAAGGCGTTGGTGATCGCGCTTGTGGCCCTCGCGCTGGCGGCCCCTGTGGGCGTGCGGTTCTTGCAGCAGATTCGGTCCATCCCGCTCATCTCTGCACGAGAGCCGAGTACGGCCTATCGCCTCACGGTGTGGCGAGAGGGCGTGCATTTGCTCTTCAGCCGCCCGAAGCATTGGTTCCTGGGCATTGGCATGGACAGTCTCAAAGCGCGTTGGCGAGAGTGGGGGATGTTCCAAGGAGGCCGGCTCCCGCTCGGACATATGCATTCGAGTCCGCTGCAAATCGCATTGGAGCGCGGGCTCCCAGCGCTGCTTTGTTGGCTCTGGTGGTTCGCCCGCTACCTTCAGCTCCTCTGGCGCGGGGTGCGGTCCGAGGCGGTGAATCGAGATCCGACCGTCGCGGGAATCTATCTCGGGACATTGGGGGGAACGATCGGCTTCCTGGCCAGCTCACTCGTGCACTATAACTTCGGCGATTCGGAGGTGATCATGATCGTCTATTTCCAGATGGGCCTCATCGAAGGATTTCATCGTCTGCTGCGCGAGAGGGAGAGCGGGTGAGCCTGTAGCGCGAAGTCGCCGGAGGAAGGAGATCGGCGCGTGAGTCGTTTCCGGCCTTTGCGTCTTCGAGAAGCTTTGGTAGAATGTGCGCGAGCATCGCAAGGAGATACGTCATCCGATGGGGGAGGAGACTATGCGGAAACGGAGAAGATGGGAAACGGGCGCTTTTATTTTTCTTTTGGTCATCGCGTTCGGACGCGGACCGGCAGTGAGCGCCCAACAAGAGGCGACGACGGCCGAACAAGATCTGCAGCGCGGCCGCGTCCTGTTTTATCAGCAGAACTATTCAGGGGCCATCGAAGTGCTCAAGCAGGCGATTGCGAAGAAGCCGGATCTGGCCGAAGCCCATTATTTCCTGGGCATGAGCTATTATCGCCTCGCCGACTACGCGCAAGCCGAAGCGGCGCTGCGCACAGCGCTCAAGCTCAAGAACGAGAATTATCCCGAGGCGCATTTCGGGATGGGGATGATTCACTTCCGCAAGCGCGAAGTGGATCTAGCCGTGCGGGAATTTCAAACGGCTATCGAACAACGTGGTGGGAACTATCCCGACGCCTTCAATGTCCTCGGGGTCATCTATTATGGGCAACGGCGGTTCGCGGACGCGATTCAGAGCTTTCGGAAGGCGATCGAACAACGGCCCGAGGGACCAGAGGTCTATTTCAATCTCGGCATGGCCATCGAGCAAGAATTGGTGGAAGGAGCAGGCCAACAAGCGGCATCCGGCCTGACATGGAACGATGCCATTTCGGCTTATCGAAAGGCCATTGAGCAACGCGGTACGTATCCGTTGGCGCAGCGGGCCCTCGGCCTCGCCTTAATTGGCGTGGATAATGAAGCGGCCATCACGGAGCTGGGCGTCTATGTGCAGCAAGTCCCGCAGGCGCAAGATCGCTTGCAGATTGAAGAGATCATTGATCTGCTCAAGAAGCCGGATGATCCAGCCGCTGTAGCTGAGGAATTAGGGAAGGTTCCGCGGGTGAGCAAGGTCGTGCCTGTCCGTCTGACCGAGGAGGCGATGAGGAACAAGGTGCAGGGGAGTGTGGTTCTCTCCGTGCTCTTCTGCTATGACAAACGGGCGCGTGTGGTGAAGGTCGTCAAAGGACTCGGCTATGGCTTGGACGAAGCCGCTATCGAAGCGGTGCGTCGCGTGCAATTCGAGCCCGCTGTCGTCGGTGGTCGTCAGGTGTCCGAACGCCGTTTGGTGAAGATTGAGTTCAAGAGCTGAGGCGCGGTCCTCCTTTCTCTCGCCCAAGGGGAAGGGGGACGCGTCAAGCGCGAAGCCTCCAAGTGGCGCGAGGCGGTGATCCTTCCATCGCGCGCCGTTCATGATCCTGTCTTGAAAGAGCCCATCCCCAGCGAAAGCGAGGGATGAAGCTGGCCGCCTATGACCCCGTGCGGCTATAATCTCCGCTGAGGTGATGATCGCCATGGCGGGGAAGGGGGAGGAGCCCGGCGCTGCGCTCCTGATCATTCGAGGAGAGCGGGAAGAGCGACTCATCGAGTTGGGAGAACGAACGCTTCGCGTTGGTCTGATCGACAACGGGCAGTTGGAGGTGAGCGCGAGCGAAGAGGTCCCTTCGGACTCCGTCCTGGTTACGATCGCTCGGACGGAGCGAGGCTATGTCCTGACGCCCTCACCGACTTCTCCTCCGATCGAGGTGAATCGTCTTCCGCTGCAGGGGGAGGCGATGCTTCAGGATGGCGACCAGATCACGTTCGCGGGCATCTCCGCTCAGCTCGAATTTCGCGTGCGTCGCGAGCGGTGGGCGCACTTGAAGAGAGCGCTCCGGTGGGAATATGCCGAGCGCGAGCTGCGTCGCTGGCTGTCGCATGATCGGACGATGCGAAGGAAAGCCCTCGTCATCGTGGCTCTCCTTCTGGGACTCGTCTTCTCGATGTGGTTCATAGTCAACGAATATTCTCTCCGCGTGGGGATCGGAGAGTTGAACGAACGGTTGCGGCAGCAAGAGAGCACGTTGTCGCGCGTGAGCGAGGAGGTGGGAGAGATCAAACGGAAGCTCGATCTGCTCGCGTCGAATGTCGAAGGGGAACTGACGATGGCTGGGCGCATCTCCAACACCTACGGCTCGAGCGTGAGTCTGATCGAAGCTACCTATGGGTTCGTCGAACAAGGAACGGGGAAAGTCCTGCGCTATGCTGAGACGACGGAAGGAGGGATCGCAATCACGCACGGAGAGGAGCGCTTCCAAGTGACGACGGAGGGGAATGGCCCGGCGGTGGAGGAGACGGTCATCGGGACGGGATTTCTGGTCGCGCGCGGCTACCTGCTCACGAATCTTCATGTAGCGCGTCCGTGGTGGCAGAACGAGGCGGCTGAGCAAATCGTCGGTATGGGATTTCGTCCTCGGCTATTGGCGCTGAACGCGTATTTCCCGACGATTCCAACGCCAGTGCCCTTGGAAGTCACGCGGGTCTCCGAGGAGTACGATCTTGCGCTCTGTCGGTTGGGGCGTCTGGATGTGAATTTGCCCATCCCGCCTCTGGCCAATGAAGAGGTCAAGGTGGAGGTCGGCCAAGCGGTCATCTTGCTCGGCTACCCGGCAGGCATCGAAGCCTTGCTCGCGCGCCTCGATGAGAGTGTGGCGCGGCAGATCATCACGGCGACTGCCATGCGCATTCCCGACGTCACGCGCGAGTTAGCGACGCGTGGGCTGATTCGCCCGATGGTGACTCAGGGGCATGTGAGCGCTCGTCTTCCCGGGCGCATCGTCCACGATGCCGCGACGACGACGGGTGGTTCCGGGGGTCCGCTCTTCAATCGGAACGGCGTCGTCATCGGCATCAATTACGCCGTGCTGCGGGAGTTCTCGGCTTCGAACCTGGCCGTGCCCGTCACGCTCGCGCGTCAGCTCTTGCGCGAGCAAGGGATTATCCCCTGAGTTGGTCGTATGCGACGAGGGACGAAGCCTCACTTCTGCGAGTTTTCACCCATAGGGATGGGCGAGGATTCGCCCACGCCCATCTGGCGCGTCCGATCGAGAGGACGCGCATCTTCTTCTCGAAACGGACCTTCGATCGATCGGTCCCGGGATCTCTGGTTGGCACGCGAGTTGCTTTCCGAGCGTGTGCGAACTTTTGAGCAGGAGGGATGACGATGCGGTTGATAAAGCTTTTGATGGCGATCTTCATCACGGCTTTGATCGGCTTCTTGATGCTGGCTTCCGAGCCAGTCGCGAAGCAGGAGTACACGAAGAAAGAGAAGAAGCCATGCACCTATTGTCATACGTCGAAGAATCCGAAGGACTATTCGGACAAGGACTTGAACGACGCAGGCAAGTACTACAAGGAGAAGAAGACGCTCGAGGGGTACAAGGAGAAGAAATGAGCATCACGGGCATGAGCGCCCCCGTCGGGCGCGAATAGCTCGTGATCGGAGATGGATGACCGAAGGATTGAGTTAATGAGGGGAGTTTTTCATCGTCCGGTGAGACATTCGGAAGCGATGGAGATGACTCACGCGTCGCGCGAAAGATGGGCGCGCGCGCTACTGCCCCATTTACTGATGCCGTTGGGCGGGGCTGGCGTCTTCCTCCTCTTGCAGTGGCGCGCTGTGTTGGCACCGCTCGAGAGCGAGACGCCACTCGTCGTGCTCGCACTCATTCACTACATTGGGGCGGCCGTGTTCCATCTGACGTATCTGTATCAACGGGAGACGTTGCTCGAACGATTGGGGCTATGGGTGACGGCGATTGGGTTCGGCCTGAACGTAGCGGCTTGGGGGACGCGCGGGCTCATCGTCGGGTATTATCCCCTCAGCAATTTGTATGACACGGCGCTCTTCTTCGCGCTTGCGACAGCGGCGGCGAGTCTCATCGCGACGTTCTCTTCACGACAGCACCTAATCGGGGCGCTCACGATGCCGATGGCCGTGTTGTTGCTGGTCTTGGGACTCCTCTATGGGAATGAAGCCCAAGACCTCCCGCCCGTACTCGTCAGCTATTGGCGGCCGATCCACGTGACGCTGGCGATGGCCGGTTATGGCGTGTGCGCCCTGAGTTTCGTCACGGCCTTGCTCTACCTGTTGAAAGATCGCGTGCGTTTGGAGTTGATCGCGGTTTTCGCAGTGGTGATTCCGGTGCTCACGTATGCGCTGATCTCCGATGGCTCCATCCTCACGCAGGGGGTCTTCTTCGTGAATCTCCTCTTGGACGGACAGCGCATCCCGATGGACCCGGAGAATCGGGAACTTCTGCGAGCGAGCGTTCCACAGGTCGGGAGGCTCTTCCTCGGAGCGTTCGTCGGATCAGTCTTCGCTCTGATCGCTTTCGCGCTCTATCTCTTCACGCGACATCCGTTCTTGCGGATGATCGGGCATTGGGCGACGCGTCTGACCTTCCTCGTACAAGGGGCGGGCGCCTTCTGGTTGCTCGTCCAGCTTCGGCGTCCGCATGATGTCATCGCGCTCATTGATCCCGCCCAGCGGAATGTGATCCCGGAGGCGTGGCTGCAGCAGTTCGGCACCCGATTGGAGATGCGCGCGCAGGGGAGCGGGATCGAGATCGCCGCGATCTTCGCTGCCCTGGCGCTCACAGGATTCATCGCGCTCTTCGGTTGGAAATGGGATCGGCTCTCGGAGGCCCTTCCGTCGCTCGAAGTGCTCGATCGGCTCACCTATCGCGCGGTGACGCTCGCCTTTCCACTTTTGACGCTCATGGTGATCACGGGCGCGGTATGGGCGAACGAATCCTGGGGCCGATACTGGGGATGGGATCCCAAGGAGACGTGGGCGCTCATCACGTGGCTCTTTTATGCCACGTTCTTGCACACGCGCATCACGCATGGATGGAAAGGACGCCGGAGCGCGGTATTGGCGGTCCTCGGATTCGTCGCCGTCATGTTCACCTATCTCGGGGTGAGCTTTTTGCTCCCCGGATTGCATTCCTACGCTGGGGGGCCGCAGCGCTATGGGCCGATCGCGTGAGCGGCCCCTTCGCCCAGACGTTCAAAAACGGGGATAGATGACGACGCGGCGGAAGGGATCTTGCCCCTTGCTCTCGGAGATGAGGCCGTAGCGTTGGACCAGCTCATGCTGCAATCGCCGAATGTACGCGCTTTGCGGGGAGAGTTCGACCGGTCGCCGATGCGCGATGACCTCAGCCACGGCCTCTTCGACCTCCTCTAATGCCCGCTGCTCTTCAGGCGAAAGCTCCTCCTTCGGAGCGTGCAGACCGAACTCCTCCATCAGGAAATTCCGCACCTGCGTGGTCGTGTTGCTCTTGAGGGCGACGATTGGGATATTCCACTGAGCCGCTTCGCGAAAGCGTTGCGTACCCGTGCGCGCATGAGATTTGAGCGTGAGCACGACGTCTGCTTGCTTCACATCGGTGGTGACGGCAGCTGGAACACCCAGCTCGTGGATCGCGCGCTCGATCTTATCGCGGCTGACGGCATAGGGGAAGATCTTGAGGACGCGTTGGCCACTCGGAGCGGCCGGCGCGACGGCGGGACGCTCTTCCGGCGGGGGAGGTGGAGCAGTCTCTCGCAAGATCTCGATCTCGCCACTTGGTTTCCGAAGGCGAAGTTCCGGACGCGAGGGAAGGCCTCGCAGCAAGCGATCCACGACCGTGGCGACGTCATGATGAACGGCTAAGCGATCTTTGTCCTGAATTTCGATGAGCACGTCGAAAGTGGGCGGGGCCTTGCGTTCCAGCACGGTCTTTTGTGTTCCGCGTCGCTTGGCTTCCTCGTCGCTGAGCGTGACGGCTTGGATGCCTCCGACCAGATCGCAGAGTGTCGGGTTCATGAGGAGGTTCTCCAAAGAATTCCCGTGCGCCGTCGCGATCAATTGCACGCCGCGCTCGGCAATCGTGCGAGCGGCGAGCGCCTCAGCCTCAGTCCCGATCTCGTCAATGACGATTACCTCAGGCATGTGGTTCTCGACGGCCTCGATCATCACAGCATGCTGCAGCTCCGGCGAAGGGACTTGCATGCGACGTGCGCGCCCAATGCCCGGATGCGGGATGTCGCCATCGCCCGCGATCTCGTTCGAGGTGTCTACGACCATCACCCGCTTACCCAACTCGTCGGCGAGCACGCGCGCCGCTTCGCGTAGGAGCGTCGTCTTCCCGACGCCCGGTTTCCCGAGCAGCAGGATGCTCTTGCCCGATCGAATGACATCCTTGACGATGTCTACCGTGCCAAAGACAGCGCGCCCGACGCGACAGGTGAGACCGATGATCTCTCCGCGACGATTCCGCAGCGCGGAGATGCGATGGAGGGTGCGTTCGATCCCCGCGCGATTGTCTTTGGTGAACGTCCCGACGCGACTGACAACGAAATGGAGATCCTCGCGCGTGACGGCGTCTTCGCGCAGTGTGATCGAGCGGGAGAGAAAGCGTGCTTCGGGCGGTCGCCCGAGGTCTAGGACCACCTCGATCAGTTCGCTCACATCCGGTTGCTGCACGAGCGCCTCCCGAATCGCCGGGGGGAGGACATCCAACAGCGCATCCAGATCGTCGGCGATTTCTATGCCTCGCTGTCCCATAAGCCCTTCGCATCCGTGGGTTCGTCCACGATCTTATCATAGCGATCTCACCGGAAAATGTCCAAAATGCCGCTCACGCCCGTCGGACTTGTGTGCTATCCTTTGCCCTTATGGAGTTAGCGCTCGACATGTCGTTTCAGCAGATCCGCTATCATGTCGAAGGGATCCTTCGCGCGTTGCAGCTCGATCCGGCGCATGATCCCGAATTGCGGCAAACGCCTGATCGCGTGGCCAAGTGGTATCTGGAGTTCTTCGGTCAGCTCGATCGGGAGGAAGAACCGGATGTCGTTCCCTTGGCTCACGAAGGGGACGCAGAGGAGATGATTCTGGTGACGGGGCTTCCGTTTTACTCTATGTGCGCGCACCATCTTCTGCCGTTCTTCGGCGAGGCACACATCGCTTATGTGCCCGAGCGTGCCCTCTTGGGTCTCGGGAGCATCGGACGACTGCTCGAGCACTATGCGCGTCGCCCACAGCTTCAAGAGCGGCTGACCGAACAAATCGCCGAGGCGCTCATGCGCGCGGCCCGACCCCGAGGAGCGATCGTCCTCCTGAAGGCACGGCAACTCTGTATGGAGATGCGCGGCGCGAAAAAGCCGGGATGGGTGATGACAAGTGCCGCGCGCGGATGCTTCCGGGAATCTCCGTGGCGCGAAGAGTTCTTCCGACGAGTGAGCGAGCGTTGAGGTTTCAAGAAGCGTCGGTCAGCAGCGTCGGATCGAAGCAGACGATAGCCTTGAGGATCTCCGCTCGCGCCATGGCGGCGACGGCGTCGGACACGCGCTCCAGCGGAAACCGATGGATCGGGAGATACTGCGCACGGATGACGCCTCGTTCGATCCAGCGAAGGGCCTCCCGCGTATCTAGGGGACCACAAGAATAACTCGGGATGATGCTGATCTCGTTCATGTAGAGGTGATAGGGCTCGATCGTGAGCTGTTCTTCAGGCGGCAGTGGCGTGAAAAGGATCAGGCGGGCTCCCGGGCCGGCACACGCGATCCCGAGCGCGAAGGCTTCACGTGATCCTGGACCGACAATGACAACGTCCGCTCCGAAACCTTCCGTCAGCTCGCGCACGCGCTCGGGGACATCTTCCCGTTCCGGATTCAGAGCGCACACATCTCCCAGTTGCTCCGCCGCACGGCAGCGGGCATCCAGCCGATCTACGCCAATGAGGGGACGAGCCCCCCAGGCGCGCGCCAACAGTAGGTGCAGCAATCCCATGATCCCTAATCCAATGACGACGATGGCTTCCCCTTCGCGCACGGCCGCTCGTCGAAGCGATTTCACCACGCAAGCGGCCGGCTCAATCAAAACGCCGTCCTCCCAGGCGAGTTGGTCCGGAAGCCTCAACGTGTCCGCCAAGTTCTCTTCCGGGACGAGGAAATATTCGGCCAAGCCACCCGGGATGATTCTCGAGCGTCGCCACGTCGCGCACTGGCTATAGTGACCGCGACGACAGAAGCGGCATTCGAAGCAAGGGGCATGATGATGGACGAAGACACGATCACCGACGCGAACCTCGTGCACCTCGGCGCCCACCCGCGCGACCACGCCGACGGGCTCATGCCCGAAGACCAAAGGGGCTTTCCGGCGGATGTACCAAGGGAGAACATCGCCCGAGCAGATGCCACAAGCGATGGTTCTCACCAGGACCTCGCGCTCGCCCACTGAAGGGACAGCCAACTCCTCCACGCGAATGTCGTGGAGATCGTAAAGGCGTGCGGCACGCATCCGCGAAGGGATAACCGACATGCTCGACGTCGCCTCCGCTGATCTCACGGGATCACGGCGTATTTGATGCAGTTACCTTGCTGCAACAGGGTGAACACTTCCAGAAGGCGCGTGAGCGGATACTCTCCGGTGATGAGACGTCCGACTTCAATCCGTCGCTCGCACAGCAGCTCATACGCTCGTCGCACGGCGCGCTGCGTGTAGTGAAAGGGACTGATCAGCGTGATCTGATCGTAATGGATGCGTCCCGTATCCAGCTCGATCGTCGAACCAGAGGGGCATCCGCCGAAAAGCACGACCTTCCCCCCGCGGCGGACCAAGGTGATGGCTTGTTGCCAGACAGCCGGACGTCCTGTGCATTCGATGACTGTATCAGCCCCTCGCCCGCGCGTGAGGTCGAAGACGGTCTCACGCACATCTTCGCTCTCCGCATCAATGACGCAAGCGGCGCCCAACTCTCGGGCTACGCGGAGTCGAAATGCGCGTCGTCCGGCGATCAGAACGCGCTCCAAACCTAGTGCTCGGAGAAGGAGCAGATGCATCAGGCCAATCGCCCCCGCGCCGATGATGAGAACCGTATCTTCGGGATCGAAGTCGAGATGTTCCAATCCGTGCACGACACACGAGAGTGGCTCCAAGATGGCCGCTTCGTTGAAAGAGAGCGTCGCGGGCTTAGGGAACATGTTCTTCTGCACGATGTGCGCGGGGATTTTGATGTATTCGGCGTAAGCGCCCAGGACCTTCGCCTTCATCGTCAATTCGCAGAGGTTGTCCTGCCCTCGCCGACAATAGTAGCAATAGCCGCACGGGGCCGAATGAACGGACATAACGGCATCTCCTTCTCGGAAATTTCGGACGCCGTGTCCGACTTCGGCGATCTCGCCGGCGAATTCGTGCCCGAAGAGCGTCGGCATAGGCATCTTGGGATGCCCCCGCAAATACGCCTTCAGATCCGTCCCGCAGGTCAACGCGGCGCGAATCTTGACGACGACTTCACCCGGCCCCGGCGTTGGTCTTTCGACCTCCCGCAGCTCCAAAAGGCCCGGTTGCACCAAGACATTCGCCAACATGCCATTTCGCTTCCGTTCCATAGGCCAAAGACACAATTCTAGCTCACGTCTTCCGATCTGCCAATTTCTCTCCGGCGTAGCGAGCCGTTGAACGATGGCGCAGAAAGTGCGTACAATACCTCGTGTGAGGAGCGCGCATGACGACGAACGGCAAAGGAGGATCGCCAGAGCCGATTCGATGCGAGTGGTCGGGCCCTGCGGATTCAGCGCCGATCCTCGGCGAGACGGCATCTCGCCTCTATCGGCATCATGGGAACTATCGTTGGGAGGGGGTGTCGTCGGAGCCATATAAAGCCCAATCCGAAGATTGGGCTGCCGCTCGGCGCATGGTTTTCGTCGGTCGAGCGGCGGAGCCTCTCGATTTCCACCTTCGGTATTTCGAGCTGGAGCCTGGTGGATTCACGAGCTTGGAGAAGCACGAACACGCCCACGTCGTGATCGTCGTTCGAGGGAAGGGAACGATCGTCGCGGGCACAGCCTGTTGGAACGTGGGCTTCCTCGATACGGTCTATATCGCTCCCTTCACCCCGCATCAACTCCTCAACGCGGGGGAAGAACCTTTCGGTTTCTTCTGCATTGTGGATGCTGTGCGCGATCGCCCGCAGCCGCTCAGTCCGAGCGAGCTTCAACGCCTCTTGGCGATCCCTACTGTGCGCGCAGTGCTTCGAGTCCCTGCCATCGCGAACAGCGAGGGTGAGGCTCAATCCGAGAGGTGAGCCCTGGCATATTCGAATAACTCCCGCTTCAGTTCCTCCAGCTTGCTCGTGAAAAAGTGATCAGCGCCCTCGATCAGGATCACGTCCTTCGGATCCGGCAGCGTCAGCATCAGGGCTTGAAGATGTTCAAGGGGGGCGAATTCGTCTTTCGTCCCATGGATGAACAATTTCGGCTTCCGACAGTCTTCGAGGAATCGGAAGTCCGCCAGCGCGACGGCCGCCCCGATCGCGATGAGGGTCGTGACGCGCTCATCCCGCGCTCCGACTTTCAAACCCACCCAGGCGCCGAAAGAGTATCCCGCGAGCCAGATGGGCATCTGCGGATACCGTTCGGCCATAAAGGCGATGGCTGCAGCGACGTCCTCCTGCTCTCCTTCGCCGAAGTCAAAGGCCCCCGCGCTCTTGCCGACGCCGCGAAAGTTGAAGCGTAACGTCGCCAGGCCAGCTTCCTGAAGAGCTTGCGCGGCGCGCACGACGACTTTGTTGTGCATCGTCCCCCCATATTGCGGGTGGGGATGACAGAGGACGGCGACGGCCTTCGGCGTGGGCAGCGTTCCTTCTTCAAGGACGGCTTCGAGTGGCCCGACCGATGATGAGAGCATGAGTCCCATAGCAGGATTGGGATAGCAGAAAACTTTGCGTCTGGCAACGTCCTCGCGTATGATAAGGAGCGCACGGTGATGAATGGGAGGGGAGAGCTATGTCGCTGACGCATCTCGGATCGAGAACGCATCGCTTCATCTTCTCTCTTTTTGCGGTCCTTGCCCTCGTGATTGGTGGCGGGCTCTGGGCGCCTTGGATTCTCGGCGGGGATCCGAAAGGAGGAGGCAGTGCGGCCATCACGGCCGAAGAGATTCGAGCGCATGTTCGATTCCTGGCTTCGGATGAGTTGGAGGGACGAGAAGCGGGGACCGAAGGAGCGGAGCGGGCGGCGCGCTACATCGCCTCGGCGTTTCGCGCCTATGGATTGAAGCCCGTGGGTGAGAATGGGACGTTCGAGCAACGCTTCTCCTTCGTCGCTCGCGTCGTGCCCGGGCCGATGAGCCGATTACGGATGAAAGTGGGAACGGCGGAGCGCGATTTCACCTTGGGAAAGGATTTCGTGCCACTTGCGCTTTCGAGTCCTGGGGCTGCCGAAGGGGAGGTCATCTTCGCAGGATACGGCATCTCCGCTCCGGAGCTGAACTATGATGATTATGCAGGCATCGAGAGCAGTGGGAAGATCATCCTCGTCCTCAGCGGAAGTCCGGATGGTCAAGATCCTCATGGGCGATTTCAGGCACATCGAGCGCCACAGCGTAAGATCGCGACCGCTCGGGAGAAAGGCGCGCGCGGTGTCCTCTTCCTCGCTGCTGAGGAGAAGGCGGAGGACGACCGACTCGCAACGCTCCGTTACGATCCTATGTTCGGAGAGGCAGGTATCCCCGTCTTGCTCCTCGGGCGCGCAGCGGCGTCCGAAATCTTGCGGGCTGCGGGAAAGGACCTCGTTGAATTGGAGCGCGCTTTGACAGCAACTGCTGCACCCCGCTCCATTTCCCTCCCGGGCATTCGCCTCGCCGTTTCCGCTGATGTGAAGAAGGAGATGCGCCAAACGGCGAATGTCGTCGGGATGGTGGAAGGAAGCGATCCGGCTCTCAAGGACGAGATCATCATCATCGGAGCTCACTACGATCATCTCGGCCGTGGCGGGGAGCGCTCGCTCGCTCCGCATCAAACCGGGGAGGTGCACAATGGGGCGGACGATAATGCTTCGGGTGTCGCGGGTCTGTTGGAGTTGGCGCAAGCGCTCGCCTCAGTCCGCGCTTCCCTTCGCCGCAGCATCCTCTTCATCGCGTTCTCGGCCGAGGAGATGGGCCTGCTCGGTTCCAATCATTACGTGAAGCATCCCCTCTTTCCGCTGGAGCGCACAATCGCCATGTTCAACTTCGACATGATCGGGCGATTGCGCGAAAGCGGCGTCACCATCTATGGCGTGGGGACATCGCCTTTCTGGCAAACGGCGCTCGAGCGCGCGAACGAGCGCGTGCGATTGGCTGTGAGAGTTCGCGATGACGGCGTCGGCCCGAGCGATCACACGTCGTTTTACCTGAAAGACATCCCCGTGCTTCACTTCTTCACTGGGGTTCACGAGGATTACCACAAGCCTTCGGACGATGCGGAGAAGATCAATGCCGAGGGAGTGCAGCGGATCGTCTCGCTGGCCTATGAAGTCGTGAGGGAATTGGATCGTCAACCGACGCGCCCGGCCTTCGTCCGTACGAGAGAGGAGAGACGCGAAGCCATCGCGTCTGGATTTCGCGTCTACATCGGAACGATCCCAGATTATGCGGAGTCGGCCGAAGGAGTGAAGGTCGCGGGCGTTCGTCCCGGCAGTCCGGCCGAGAAGGCAGGGATGCGAACGGGCGATGTGATCCTTCGAGTCGGACAGCGAGAGATCCGAAATGTCTACGATTACACCTACGCCCTTCAAGAGCTGAAGGAAGGCGTGGAAGTGGAATTCGTGATCCTGCGCGACGGCGAGCGGCTCTCGCTGAAGATCATCCCCGAGCGACGCCGCGCGTTTTAAGTTCGGAGGGGCGGACAGAGCGCCGCCCCTCGCCCTACCCGAGCCAGCTTGTTTGCCTTCGCTCGATTCGCCTTTTCGTCTCCCCTGGTGAAAATCCGCTTGAGTTTGCGAAAAGCGGTGATAAAATCCGTACCCGAAAAAGGCCGCGAACCTTGGGACGTGGTCTGGCCGGAGATCACGCCGATGCGCGTAGAACAAAGGGCACAGGGCGAACCTGATCGGGGGAAGGAGATATGAAGGCGACCAAGGAAGAATCCGCCTGGATCGCGAAGCTCATGGAGGCGATCGACGCAGGACGATTTGAAGAAGCCGATCGGATGGTTCCCCATCTGAAGACGAGCGCCGATCCTCTCGGGATGATTTTGGAGGCCGAGGTGAACCTCTATTTCCATCGCCTCGAACTGGCCCGAGAACGCTTGGCGCAGATCGTCCCTTGGAGATTGGGGGCGCGTTCACTCTCGCGCTACCTTCTCGCTCTCGGTCAATGCCATTTGGAGCATGAGCAATGGGACCAGGCGGAGGAGATCTTGGAGGGAGCATGTTGCCTCTGCAAGCTTCTGCACGCCCACTGTCATCTGGCTCGCGCGTTGTATCAATTGGGGATGGTAGCGTTCAGGCGCGGGAATGGAGAGAAAGCCGAAGCGCTGTGGGAACAGGCGAAGGCATTCCTCGTCAAAGAGGAGACGGCGCGCGGGGATTTCGCCCTCGGCATGCTCGAATACGCCTTGGGCGTGTGGCGCTTTCAAACGGGACGGATCGAAGAAGCCCGTGCCTCGCTGTGTTCCAGCGTGCGGTTGCTGGATGAGGAACATGGCCGATATTACGCTTCCGCTTTGGGCACGCTCGGTGCCTTGCTCGCTTCATGCGGAGAATGTGCGGAGGCGGTCGAGAAGCTACAGGAAGCGCAACGCATCCTGATCCGATATGCGCTCGGCGATCCGCTGGCCGAAGTCACCACGACATTAGCTCTTACTCTCGTTCAGATGGAGCGCTTCGATGACGCAGAGCGCGCTGTGCACGAGGGATTGGACGTGTTGCAACGTATCGGGCATGAGCGGGGAGTCGGACGGATGCACAAGACGCTCGCCGAGATCTATCTCGAACGAAACGAGGTCGCGCGCGCAGAGAGTGCGGCCCGCGCGGCTATGGAATATGCTGAAGCGCTTCGAGATGACGTTTTGCGAGCGGAGGCGCAAATTTTCCTCGGGCGCGCAGCCGCGCGACGGCGCGATCGCGAGGCGGCCGAACGAGCGCTTTCGCGCGCTCGCGAGATCGCTCAGGGCGTGAATGATCGAAAACTGGAAGGCCTCGCCTGCCTGTACTGGGCAGAGGCGTGTTATGCCAGCTCGCCCGTGCAAGCCCAAGAGTTGATCATGCGCGCGCAAGAGTTGCTTCGTCCGCTCTCCGATCCGCGAATCGAACGCGAGATCGAGCGCATCGCTCAGCGAGCGACGAGCGAGCGCATCAAGCTGACGCCCGACAACAAGCTCATCTTCGATGGCGATTTCCTCCCCAACTGGTACGTGGCGCGGGAGACGTTGGAGCGCTTCTTGCTTAAGAACGCTCTTCGCCAGGCCGAGGGGAATCTCGCGAAGGCCGGAGAGTTGCTGGGAATCACGAAGGTGCACGTGCATAATCTGCGTCGGCAGTTCAATCTCTGAGGAGATGCGACGGACTCGTCCATCGGCGAAAAATAAGGATAGGCCGTGGGCAGATTGCTTCCGAGTTCGCTCGTTTTCGAGGAGGCCTCTTTGGAGGGGCTTATGAGAGCGCTAGAGGGAAAAGTCGCAATCGTGACCGGAGGGACGCGCGGCATCGGTCGCGCCATTGTCGAAGCGCTACTTGAAGCGGGCGCTTCGGTCGTCTTTTGCTCGCGTCGAGCGGAAGCTGTTGAACGAGCGCTTGAGGAGTTGCAAACTAAGGCGCCAGGGCGCGTCGCGGCCCTCCCATGCGACGTGCGCGATCTGGCGCAGGTGCGCGAGTTAGTCCAATACACGATTCGCACATTCGGCGGGGTGGATATCCTGATCAATAACGCGGGCATCGGCATCTTCCGCAGCATCTACGAGCTGACGCCCGAGGAGTGGCGCGAGGTCATCGAGACTAATCTCACGGGAGTCTTCTACTGCTGCCGAGAGGTCGTCAGTCACATGCGGCAGCGCGGTGGCGGATACATCATCAATATCAGCTCGCTTGCCGGGAAAAACGCCTTCGCTGGCGGGGCGGCGTACAATGCCGCGAAGTTCGGCTTGAATGGATTCAGTGAAGCCATCATGCAGGACCTGCGCTATGACAATATCCGCGTGAGCTACGTCATGCCCGGGAGCGTCGCCACCGAATTCGGCGGGCGCGAGCCGACGGCGGAATCAGCATGGAAGCTGAAACCTGCGGATGTCGCCCGCGTCGTTCTCCATTTGCTCGAGCACGATCCAGCAAGCCTCCCAAGCTGTGTGGAGATCCGTCCCGCGAAACCCCCACGAAAAGGATGAAGTGTGCGGAGACTCAATGAGTGGCTGAGATCAGCGCCCGAAGGCCATCGGGCGTAAGGCCGGTGAAAAGGATCAAGGCCGGAGCGAGATCTGTTTCGGCCTCTCAAGATCCTGATCTCTTGATGCGTGGATCGCTCTCGAGGGACGCGCTCCTTCTTCGTCCATCGGTATCATTGATATTGATGCTGAGGGGCCTTCACCGGGCCGGGAGCGGATCGGATCTCGCCTCCCATTGGGGCTGATGGTGCGGGCATCGGGCGATGCTCGATCGCTCCATCTCCACGTCCACCGACCGCCGGATCCGGGATGAGCGTTCCTCCACGCTCCAAACGAATGTCTCCCACACGGAAACTCGGTCGCGAACGCTCCGGAGCGGTCGTCGGGGGAGGCATCGCGCCTGGCGACCCGCCATATCCTGGTCCGCCGACATGGGGTCCCCAATCCCAAGCCGTTGGATACGGGCAGCGGTAGACCAAACGTCGTCCCCACGGTGAGGCGAAGTCAAACCCAAAGGGGATGAAGGTGAAAACACCCAGGAGGGGATCGAACACCCACGCGCTCGCCATCAATCCGTAGCCGAAGTTGCGATGGCGCGTCAGCGACCGATTCGCGGCGATCAATACTTCCGCACGTTCCTTGGCCCACGACTCGAATTCATCGAGGGGGGCTGACTTGAGCGACTTCACGATCTCCACGTAAGCGGAGGTCACCGTCGCCTGCTGTCCTTTCTTCACCTTTTGCGTTCGTCCTTCGACGAGGACCTCCATCTCTCCGCTTCGGACCAGCAAGTGCGTCGCATTCTCGCGCACGTCAACGCGATAAAGTCCACTCTTCTTCACGCGAAACACGGCATGCGGCGTCTGTCCTCGAAGGATGATCTTCCAATTCAATCCCGCTGCCTCAAGGAGCGCCGTACCCCTCGTGATTCCGAACCCCACAAGAGGCAGGTCCGTCTGGTGGAAGATGACCTCCGTGTGGCGATCGAGCCGCAGCACCGATCCGGGATTGAGCAAAATCTCCGCGCGACCATCTCGGGTGAGAACCATGTCTCCATCGTTCAGTTGCTGATGTGGGGCGAGCCTTCGGGAGAGGGCATCCGAAGATGTCTGCGACCAGACCTCGCCCTGCGCATAGTTGACCAGCCCGGCGCGCGCCGAGACAACATATTGAGCTGCGACCTCGACCCATCCGCCAAAAGCCAGAAACAGGCCCAGAACGAACGCTACAAGACGCATGCTGACGATTCCTCTCATCCCCGCCTCCCCATCGCCTCAGGTTTCTTCGAAGGATCAGGGCGTAAGCCCAAAGCCTTCAGCGGGAGTATACCATGATTCCCCACCGGGACAAAGAGATTCGCTTCCTCGTTCGTCCCGGGAAATGGGTCCAAGAGGGGACTTTCTTGCCCTCGAACCGCAGACGCCTTATACTCCCTCTTCGAATTTGGCAAGGCGAAGGCAAACGCAAGCAGGAGTCGAGGCCGTATGGACCGATTCCTTTCACCTGAGCCCGTCGTGAGGTTGGAGAAGGCGTTCGTGAATCCCTTCAAGACGATCATCACGGCTGCGCGGACATGTTATTCGAGTCGTGGGATCGTGCGCGAAGGGGATCTCACTGAAGGCTTCGAAGCGCTTGCTGAGACGCTTTACCGCGCCGGGCATCATACGACCATCGAGCATGCGCATTTTCAATTCTCGCTCGCGAACGTCTCCCGGCATTTCATCTGGTCCTTCCTGCATGCTCATCCCTTCTACAATTCCGAGCAGGTAAGCCAGCGCTACGTCGAAGTCGCGCCCGGGAACTTCGCTATCCCGCCGCTGCACGGAGAGAGCCTGACGCTTTATCTGGAGACGATCGAATTCCAGATGGAGGCGTATCGCGCCTTGGCCGAGAAGCTCTTCCCCATCGTTGAAAGCGAATATCGTCGCCTCTTCCCCTATCGCCGCACGAGTGAGAAGAAATATCGCACGGCGATCCAGAAACGCTGTCTGGAAGTCGCTCGCTATGTATTGCCCGTGGCGACGTTCGCCTATCTGTATCACACGATCAGTGCGATCACCTTGCTGCGCTATCATCGGCTGTGCCAGCAACTGGATGCTCCCCACGAGCAGCGCCTCGTCGTCGAAAAGATGGTGAACGAAGTCTTGCGCTGGGACCCACTCTATACCCGGATCCTCGAGGATCCCATCCCTCTTGAGGAGACGCCTGAGTTCGCCTTCTTCACGGCGCATTTCGAGCTGTTGGGATGGGAGCAACGGCGCGCGTTTCGCGAGGAGTTCGATCGTAGTCTCGATGGTCGGATCTCGAAGCTCGTGGACTATAAGCTCAATAACGAGGCCACGCTGGCCGATGCCGTGCGGCAAGTCCTCGGCGTCTCGCGTTCCGCGTTGGACGATGTGACAGCTATCGAACTGGTCCTCAATCCGGCGCGGAATCGGTTGCTTGGTGAGTCGTTAAATTTGACGACGCTCTCGAAACTCTCTCGCGCGCTCTATCATCCGAGCTACACCTTCCGCAAGAAACTCAGCCACGCGGCCGATTCGCAGGATCAACGGCATCGCTTGACGCCCGCCTCGCGCCCGTGCCTGACAATGCAATTCAGCTTGGAGCCGGACTTCATCACGCCCGAATTGATTCGGTGCGAGGAGAAGATCGAGCGCTTCTACGTCGAAGCCATGGAGCGTATTTGGTCAGCCATCGTGCGATTGCGCGCCCGAGGTGTCCCCGACGAGTATGCCATGTACTTGCTGCCAAATGCCGTCGCCATCCGGTACACGGAATCGGCCGATCTGCTGAATCTCCGACATAAGCATGCCATGCGCCTTTGCTATCTCGCGCAGGAAGAGATCTGGCGAGCTTCGGTAGACGAAGCTCAGCAGATTCGCGAAGTGAATCCGGTGATCGGGAAATACTTGCTTCCCCCGTGTACGCTGCGCAAATTGGCCCAGACCCGACCGACCTGTCCGGAGGGGGATCGTTTTTGCGGCGTTCCCGTCTGGCGGCTCGACCTGAGCGAGTATCGGCGATTGATCTGAAGTCGAGCTGCCTTTGTGAACTCTCAGCGTGCTCGCGACTAGTCCCAATTCGTCTCCAGTCAGCCTCTCGCTCGTCTCTTGTGGATGACTCCTCGTCTCCGGCAAACGCCTTATTTTCTGCCACTTCCCTTGACGACACCGCCTCTATCGCCTACATATGGCACCGCCATTGCGGCATGGTGTTCCAAGGGCCATTACGCTGACGAGGAAGGAGGGCAGACTGATGCCACGAGTCCGCGAACTTCAGGTCACGGCATCCGTGGTCGCCGATCTCATTGATGCTGGAAAATTCACGACGGCCGAGAAAGCGTTGAGGGAGATTCGTGAAGAGTCGCCTCTTGTTCGCGTGCTCCGCGCCGAAGTGGAGATCTACTTCTCGCGTCTGCGCGAAGCTGAGCGCTTGCTCGACGAAGTCGCCTCGGAGGCCCGAGACGTTGAGGTCGCTGCCCGATATGCCATGGCGCGCGGGGAATTGAGCTATTGGCTCTACCGCTACGAGGAGGCTGAGGAGCACTTCCATATCGCCCTGCACTTTTACAAATTCCTCGGCGAGACGTTCCGCCAGGCCGTCGCCCTTCATAACCTCGGGCGCTTGGAGCGCCGACGCGCCCGATTCGATGAGGCGGAGACGCTCCTCAATCGCTCTACCGAGTTGAACAAGGACCAAGGTGATCCTCGGGCCGAATTCCTACGGGGGGTCGTGTAGTTCAACCTAGGAGCAATAAAGCTTTGAGGCGTGCAAGGGAGTTCTTCGAAGAATTCGAAAAGGCGTATGTCTATAGCAGGCGAGCGTTAGAGTGCGCCGAGCTGGCGGCGAATCCATTTGAAAAAGGCCGTGCTCTTGTTCAGCTCGGGCGTGTTGCTCTTTTGAAGGGGCGATACTACGAGAGCGAGAAGGCGCTTCGGCAGGCCCTGGAGATTGGCGAGAAGTATGAGGCCAAGGAAGCGCTTGAGATCTTCCTCATCCGAAAGGCACTCGAGCAATCTGGGAATAATCTGACCCGGGCAGGAGAGCTACTGGGGACGACGCGTGGACACGTCCACAAGAAGAAGAAACAGTACGGCCTTTGAAGTCCCCAATTCGTCTCCCCTGCCGTTCAGTATCCCGATCAAACGGAGGGAAAAATCTACTTGCCTGGAATCTCCATTTGCATATAGTAAAGCCCGAAAGCCCGTGAGGGTTTTCGCATGAGCCGCTGGTCCATCCAGTGGATTAGTGGACACGCTCAAAGAACGAAGAAAGGAGGAAGGGGCTCTATGGAACTGGGGTCGCTGTTTCTTTTCGCTTTCTACAGGTTCTTCATTCAGCTGGTGAGTGTGCTGGACAATGGGGTGAGTCAAGGCGGATGAGGATCAAAGCGACTTGTGGGAATAAGCGTTCCATTGGGAGTTCCGATGAAGTGAAAGCTGACGCTCGTGGGTAGAATTCCCACGATATGGGAACTATCCATCCCGGCGAAGCGATGAGGGGCTTTCGCTTCGCCGGGATCTTCCGCTGGTACAATTTGTCTTGTTCGTGAAGCCCGATTAATGCCTGTGGACCTCTTGAGATCGCAAGGCGATCCGAAGCCTCCAATCGAGCTTGCACAAATGAGGAGCTGGGAGGCGAGCGTCTTGGCCTCCTTTATTTTGGCTGCAGACCTCGCCCAGAGAAAAAAGCGGGCGCGATTTCCTTTGCTCGCCTCAAGCAGGCTATAATCAGCGGGTGACAGCGAGGTTTCGGAGGGAGGCATGGCCAGGCGAAAGAGCTCACGTTTGAACGTCCCAAGCGATCGCGCGATCGCTGAAGGGCCTCGTGTGGAGATCCAGACCTTGCGTGAGGAACATCGGGCCTTGTTAAAAGAGCTACGGCGGTTGGACCGATCGCTCGCGCGTCTTTCGGTGAAGCGGGCGGAAGCGGCCGTCGTGGTTCCCGTCTTGGAATCGCTTCACGCCTTTCTCGCGGATCATGTGCATCCACACATGCTGCGGGAGCGCGAGGTCTTGCATCCGCTTGTGGAAAAGAGTGGACTCTCGCGCGAGCGAGCTATCCGGGCGATCCTGACCGGCGATGATGGCTTGGAGAAGGAATGCCGACGACTGCAACGAGCCCTACAGCGACTCAAGCGAGAGAAGGATGAGCGTGAGGCTGTTCAGCAAGTGATCGCCATCGGCGAGGGGATCATTGAGGGCATCATCGAGCATGTCCATCGCGAAGAGCAGATCCTCTTCCCGCGATTGGAAGAAGCCCTGCCCTCGTCTCGCGCCCCGCGTGGATAGAACCCCTTGGATGAAGCGGGGAGCGCTGCGTTTGATCCTCCTTCCAAAGCCTGTATTTCCCTCAGAGCATAACTGATTCGAGATTGCGCGCCGTGAACCCGAGCCTCCCCGACTCTACTTAATTTCGTTCAATCTTGCCTTTAGATCGTTCAAGACAATTGGGCGTGCGGAGCCTAAACTAAATGTTCCGCTGGAACGGAGGGGACAACTTTGGAAACAAGGAGGCTCCGCCATGTTGAGAAGGTCTCGGGCGATGTGGGGGATTTCTTTAATCCTCGTGGTATTGCTTTCCCTGCTTTCCCCGGGAGGCGATTTTGCCTTCGGGCAGGGGAAGACAACGGGCGCCATCTCCGGGACGGTCTTCGATCCGACAGGGGCCGTGGTGACTGGGGCGAAGGTACAACTGAAGGACCAGCTCACCGGAGCTCTTCGCGAGGCCGTTACAAATGAGGTGGGAGCCTTTCTCTTCCCTAATCTTCCGTTTGGGATCTACGAGGTGACGGTGACGGCACCGGGGTTTCAAACGGCTGTCTACAGTCGAATCGTAGTGGAGTCGGCACGAACGACGGATGTGATCATTCACCTGAAGGTGGGCGAGGTCGTTGAGACGGTGCAGATCGAGGGGGCAGTACCGGCGCTGGAGATCACCTCCAACACAGTCTCCAACACGGTTCGCAACGAGGCGATACAGAAGCTGCCACTCAGCGGGCGCAATATCTTGAACTTCGCACTTCTCGTACCGGGGGCACAGACGGTCGGGGGGGGAGGACGCTTCAGCGCCTACAACGGCATGCCGGGGGCGACGATCAACATCATGGTGGATGGCATCAACAACAACTCCCAAGGGTTCAAGAGCGGCGGCACGAGCTTCTTCGCCACCGTTCCTCCTCGACTCGATGCCATTGAAGAGGTAACGATTTCGACGGCCGGATTGACGGCCGATGCCGGTGCCGAAGGGGCGATGCAAATTCGTTTCGTCACGCGGCGCGGGTCAAACGAATTTCACGGTGGAATCTTCCATCAACTTCGGAATGACGCGCTGAATGCCAATAGCTATTTCAATAACGCGCGACGCCTACCGCGGCCGCGGGTGCGGTTTAATGAATTCGGGGGGAATCTCGGTGGGCCGCTGTGGCGAAACCGGCTCTTCTTCTTCGTGAATTATGAGCAAGCGCGCATCCCGAGCCAGTCTACGGCGTCCAATACGATCCTCACCCCGGAGGCACAGCAAGGGATTTTCCGGTATCGGGGGACAGATGGCGTTGAGCGCGCAGTCAATCTCCTACAAATTGCTGGTGCCAGCGGATATCCGAGTCAGCTCGATCCCATTGTGGCCGACTACTTCCGGCGGACCAACGAGACATGGCGCAATGGTGTGATCACGCGCCAGGACCTGTTTCGGAATACGCTGAGTTGGCTCAATCGCACCAACACAATCCAGCACTATCCGACAGCGCGCGTGGATTTTCACATCACGCCGAGCCTCACGTGGACAGGGACGTGGCATCTCTTCAATCGAGTCATTGATGGAACGCGACCATGGCCAGGACCGGAGTTCAAGGAGCAGAGCAAGTTCACCAACAGTTGGTACATCGCTTCGACGGCAGTGAATTGGACGATCTCGTCACGGACGCTCAACGAGTTCAAGTACGGGCTCCAGCATAACGTGGATCAGTATAACGTGGGCGAGGGACCAGATCAGTTCTACGTGGACGGCCGGCTCATGCGGATCGCCTATCCGTTTGTGCCGCCCTTGATTCGCAATCAGATGAACATCTCGCGCGCCAATGGCACGCACAATCTCTACAACAACCTCACGCTCATTCGAGGGGCGCACTCGATGACCATCGGAGGATCATTCCGTCATGTTGGCTGGTACGATGCCGATTTCATCGGAGCGGGGATTCCGCAGTACAACGTCGGGATCGCGACGGGAGATCCAGTGACGAGCGTGTTGAATCCCTCTGTGTTGCCCGGGATTTCGAGCACCGATCTGACGAACGCGTGGAATCTCTATGCCTTGCTCACAGGGCGCATAGCGAGCATCAGCGCGACACGCGGCGTGGACTACCGGACGAAGCAGTATAAGGACCTGACAATGCTCGTTCGGCTCGATCGGCAACGGGTTGGAGGCTTTTACTTCCAGGATTCGTGGCGGTATCGGCCGACGCTCACCCTCAACTATGGATTCCGGTGGCAGTTCTCAGGAGCGATTCATGATGCGCTGGGCATTTACACGAGCCCGACGCTGGAACACCTGATGGGCCCTTCGCGCCAACTCTTCAAGCCTGGCGTCCTCGATGGCGTGATGGATCCACAAGTCTTCCTTCGTCCGCGCGCTTATAAGGGAGATTTCGTCAATCCGGGACCGAATTTCGGGTTCGCGTGGTCGCCGCGGGCGGAATCGGGCTTTTGGCAAAAGCTCCTGGGAGGAGAGCAGAAGACCGTCCTTCGCGCGAGTTATTCGCTGAGCTACTATGATGAGGGGTTGCTGACGTTCATTAACTACGCCGGCGGGAATCCTGGATTGATGCAATCGCTCTTTCTGAATCCGGGGATGCCGGGATTTCCCATCGGGCAATTGCGGTTGAGCAGTCCGACGCCGCCATTGGCGATGTCTCCAGAGAGCTTCTCGCCACCCTTCCGACAAGCGGACTACACGTTCGCGCGTGGATTCAGCAGCATGTTGCCGAAGCTTCGGACGCCGTACATCCAGACGTGGACCATTGGCCTACAGCGGGAGATCGCTCGTCATACGGTCATTGAAGC
>JANWYV010000031.1 GCA_025055075.1 Blastocatellia bacterium | reverse complement strand
TTGCGGGCGATCTCCGGCGACATCGGAGCCCCGCCCTCGTGGACTTCTCGAATGGCTTCGAGCAAGCGCGCCGGAGGCGTCTTCTTCAAAAGATACCCCGACGCTCCATTGCAGAGCGACTCAAAGACTTTTTCCTCCTCGGCGTAAATGGTGAGCATGAGGATTTGCGTGGAGGGAAACTTCTCCTTGAGCAATCGAACCCCCTCCGAGCCCGAGATCCCCGGCAGGTGAATGTCGAGCAAGAGGACGTCGGGAATCTCTGCTCCCAGGCCGTGCAGTGCTTCTTCAACTGAACGGAAAGCACCAATGCAGCGGTATCCGGGAGTGCCGTTGATCAAAAGCGCTAGTGCCTGGCGCATCGTCGGCTTATCTTCAACAATAGCGATCCGAATCGGTTCCCCCGCTGACATCGAAGTTCCCCAAATTGCGTGTCGGACCGAGCCGTTGGCATTGTACTGTAAGGATTCTCTGCGGACAATGGTATGCTCATACCGAGAAGCATCTGAACTGCTGTCAACGCCGTTGCGCCGGGCTCATCCAAGCGGCACGATGAGCGTCAGGCGCGTTCCTTGGCCGGGAGCCGTCGCGATATCCAACCGGCCCTTCAGTTCCGCCGCCCGCCGGCGCATGTTCTCCAGACCGTGCCCGGAAGTGAGGGCGGCGCTGTCGAATCCACATCCGTTGTCGCTGATCTCCGCGATCAGACGGCGATTTTCCACACTGATGGTCAACGAGGCTTGTGTACAATTGGCATGTCGCGCGATGTTGATGATGGCTTCCTTGAGGATCAAATAGAGGTGGCGGCGCTGGTCCGGAGAGAGCCTAGTAGCCTCCACAGCCTCTGAAGCCCGAATCTCACAGGCGATTCCCTTTGCGCCGAGGATGTCCGCCGCCATTTGGCGAATCCGCAGGATCAGGCTCCGCACATCATCGCGTCGGGGATCGATCGCCCAGACGATGTCGCTCATCGTATCCACGAGGTCTCGCGCTTTGTCGGCGATCTCGGTCAACATCTGGCGCGCGCTGGCCTCGGTGAGGAATTTGTGCTCTTTGACGATCTCGCTCAGAAGCGCGATCTCCGACAGGCTCGCGCCGATGTCATCGTGCAGATCGGCCGCCAATCGCGTGCGCATCCGTTCGAGTTCGAGCAGTCGCACGACGCGATACCGATGGACGAGATAAACGACGACGCTTCCCAAAAGAATCATCAGCGCGATGAACCATCCTCGCTGCCACACCGGTGGCAGGATGACGAACGAAAAAACGGCGGGTTCCGAAAGGGCGATCCCTTGACCGTCGACGGCTCGCACGAGGAACCGATACGACCCTGGTTCTAGCCGCGCATACGTCACGGAATGTTCTTCGGTCGGTGCGCTCCAGTGGGCATCGGCGCCTTCGAGCTTGTATTGGTACCGTAGAGCGCGTCCCGCCTGAAGGCTCACGGCGACATACTCAATACGAATGGTGTTCTGTCCCGCTCGAAATCTCCGCTCCGGCAGCCATTGGGCGCCACGCTCCGGCACGATGAGATCTTCACCCGCCACTTGCACGCGAGTGAGATAAATCGGTGGAGCTGGCGGGGCTGAGCGCTCCGCCCGGGGATCGTACCGCGACACCCCTGACGTCGTCGCAATCCAAATGTTCCCGTGCCGATCCTTCAGGCAATCGGTAATTGCATCTCCAGCTAAGCCATCCCATGCGCGCAGATGTCGAATCCGCCCCGTCACGGGATCGAGTTGGTTCAGGCCGCGACTCGTGCCTAGATAAATCTTCCCTTCATCGTCCTCAGTGATGCAGGAGACGGAGTCGCTCGACAGTCCCTCTCGCGTGGAATAGTTCACAAACGTCGGACGCTCCGCCTGGGGATTCTTCGTCATCGAGACCCCGCGATAGCGCAGCCCAATCCAAATCCATCCTCGGCGATCCTCAAACAGGGCGCGCGCCCGCACTTCGGGCAATCCTTCCGTCGGCTCCATCACAATGACGCGCCCGTTGACGACCTTCCCCAATCCCCCGGTTGTCGCCAGCCAGAGCGTTCCCGACCGATCCTCCATCATTTTGAGCACGGCCTCCGTGGGCCAGGAGGAACTCACATCGAGCATGTGGAATCGCTCCGTTGCAGGATCGAACCGGAATAGGCGCGGGCCAACGACGCCGTTCCATGTGCTGATCCACAGGTGCCCTCTTGAGTCTTCGTAGATTCCTTGCTCATAGGCGATCCCGTATTCGGGCAATCCCAGTTCTCGCGCGAATTTTCGACCGCGATGCCGTTGCAGCTCCGGTCCCCGAAAGCGAAAGAGCGCCCTGTGTGTGCCGATCCACCAATCCCCTCGGCGATCCTGAAGCACTCGGCCCAGAGCTTGGTCAAGAGGATGTGCGGGCGAACCCGACACGCGCCGTGCTCTCCCGCGAACGATCTCCGCAATGCCGCTGCTCGTGCTGACATAGATGCGCCCGTCCCGGCTCTCCACGATCCGCCAGACATACGGATCGGGCAACCCCTCGGCCTTCGTGATGCGGATGATCGCTTGACTGGACAATCGGCACAGGCCACTCTGCGTCCCGATCCAGAGACCGCCCTCTCGATCCCGACCGAGCGCTGTGACTTCATCGTGGCTCAATCCGTTGGCCGTCGTGTGGAGCATCACGTGAGCATCGCTGTATCTGATCAATCCCTTGGTGGTGCCGATCCAGAGCGCCCCTGCAAAATCAGCTAGTAGTACATTCACGCGTTGATCCGGCGCGAGTGCGGGCGGGAGTCTTCGCCAATGTCCCCGCCGCGCAGATTTCGCACGCCACGAAACGTCCTGCGAGAAATCCGTCGAGGGAGTGAACTCCAAAAGTCTGCCGGACTCTCCGACGATAAGGAGTTTCCCCGTGCGATCTTCGAGGATGCCGGCGACGATCTCCGCCGACGATCCTCTCGGCAAAGGGTGCGTGATGATCTGATCTCGGACCACCTGAACAAGCCTGTCCGCGAATCCGCCAAACCACAGATGCCCTCGACTATCGGCGAAGGCCGCGCGAAAGTCCCCATGCGTCAAAGGCACAACGACCTCGAACGCAACGTCGCCCGTTGGGCTGATGAGCCCGCGATATAAGCCCGCATCGGTGGCGCACCAGAGCCTCCCCTGGTCATCGAAGAGAACTCGATTGACGTTGTTGGCGTCGGCCGGCCCCGGGAGCCGATAACTCACGAACTTCTTCCTTCCTCCAGCGGAGAGGAAAGAGCGTTGAGAGCGAGCGGCCGATGTCGGCGTGACGGCTTGAGGCGCGCGCTCGCGCTTAGGATTCCCGGCCATGGCCTCCTCTTCGTCCAAACGCGCCACGCCGCCGCCATTGGTCGCCACCCAGAGCCGCCCTTGCCGGTCTTCGACGATGTCATTGATGACGCGATGCCCCAACCCATCGGCCTCATGGTAACTGATGAAGCGCATCCCATCGAAGCGGTTGAGGCCATCCCAGGTGCCAATCCAGACGTATCCTTTGCTGTCCTGATAAATGACCCGCACAGAGCCGTGAGTCAACCCCTCGCTCGTGTCGTAACACCGCACGGGAAGTTGCTGCGCCTGAAGACAGCGAGCCGTCCACCCGATGAACGCGCATATCCCGAGGACGATCAAGCTCCACGCCATGATTCCTTTCCTCGCCGCTCTTTCGTTAGCCGCGATTATAGCACGACCAATGTTGCCAATGTTGAGGGAAATGTCCGCTCGTGCAAAGAGTGCTCCTGATCCTCACCATAGGAGCGCGCATAGAGCAAAAGTGCAGTTGCGGGTCGGGCATGTTAGGAGGCCGCTTGCCGGGATGTTGGGACAACGCCTTTGCAGAGCGACGCGTGGCTTGGTGAATGGTCCAAGGGGCGAGCGTCATCTTGATGCATTCTCGCTTGGCTGAAGCGGCTGCAACCGCTCGCGTCGAATGGTGACCGTTTCGATCTTAGCGCGAGAGAAGAAGACGGGGAAATAGCGTCCGTCTTTCCAGAGTTCGAACAGGTCGCGATAGTGAGGGCTGGTGGGATCGCCCGATTGTCCTGGGGCGTTC
>JANWYV010000030.1 GCA_025055075.1 Blastocatellia bacterium | reverse complement strand
CCAACGACCCCGACCAACAAGGCGCCCACAAATCCGACGGCGAAGGGTTTCAAGCCGACGCTCTTGAACACCGAGAAGTTGGTCCCCAAGCCGACGGCCGCCATGGCCGTGCCGAGCAGATATTGCGAGCCCCACACTTCGCCGATGCTCTTAGTCAAGGCATTCCATGTCGAAGCCTCAAAAAGGCCAAACGCAGCACCGTGTTGCACCCCCGCGTCCCCAAGGGAGCGGAGCACCGCCATGGCGATGAACCCAATAACGAACATCGGGAAGAGCTTGGTGAGGCTCACGCGAGCGTTGTGGCTGCCGCCCTTCTGATTGTGGCGCAAATAGTACAAAGCCAGCGCGGGCACTACGGCAATGAGGAACAGATTGCGCGTCAGCTTCGTGACCACCGCCGCTTTAAACGCGGTATCGTCATTGAACACTTCCTTGTAGGTCAAGGCCGCGCCGACCACTTGCGACGTTTCGTGCACGGCCGTTCCCAAAAACAGGCCGACCTGTTCCGAGGTCTGTAGCAGCAAAGGGGCCACGTAGGGGTACAGGAACATGCCCACCAAACCGAAGAGCGTGACGTTGGCCACGGCATAGGCCACTTCGCGATCTTCCGCATCAATGGCGGGCGCCGTAGAGACGATGGCGGTTACTCCACAAATCCCGGTGCCCGCCGCGATCAATGTCCCCAATCGCTCCGGCAAGCGGAGCAGCCGGTTGAACCAATTCACGAACACTAAGCCCGAAGCGATCACTCCGAGGACGATGGGGATTCCATAACCGCCGAGCTTGAGGACATCCACTAAGCTGAGCTTGATGCCCACCAGGATGATGCCCAGCCGCAGGATCTTGGTGACGCTGAAGTGAATGCCGGGTTTGATCCACTCCGGCAGAGCGATGGTGTTGCGCAAGAGCATACCGATGACGATGGCCATCAACACGCCGGAGACGGGGCTGGCCTTGCCGGTCGGATCAATGCCTTGAAGGCTGAGGACCCATCGCCCGACAAGGTCAGCCAGCGGCAACGCCACGAACATTACGGCTGCGGCCAGGGCGACGCCGGGCACCAGCTTGACGATCTCGCTCGCCCGCTCGACGCCGAAGACCACTCGCACCAGAAGATTCGCCACCGCGTTCGCGCTCATTGGTCCTCTCCCTCCCTGTCCTCACACAAAGAGAGTGACCCGCGATTTGAGCGCATCGCCAAGGAAGGTGGCGACGCCGCCCAACTCCAGGCCCTCGATCAGCTCTTCATCCTTAATCCCCATCACATCGCGGGACATCTCGCAGGCAACCAGCCGCACGCCCAGTTCGCGCGCCAGGCCGATCAACTCTTCGAGCGAATTGATCTGCTTTCGCTGCATCATCGCGCGCAGCATCTTCGCGCCGATGCCGAAGAAATTCATCTGCGAGAGCGGCAAGTCGCGCGTGTCGGCCGGCGACATCAGCGCCATCAATTTCTCGAAGAACGGCTTCCCCTCGGTCACCTTCTTCCGCCGCACGGCATTCAGCCCCCAGAAGGTGAAGAACATACTCACTTGCTGGCCGAGCGCCGCCGCCCCGGTGGCGATGATGAAAGCGGCCAGCACCTTGTCCAAGTCGCCGGAGAAGACGACGATGGACACCCGATCCTCCGGCAGACGCTCTTCAAGATCCGCGAGCTTCTGCTCGACGGCGGCGAGCCTCTCGGCAAGGCGAGCGGGCGAATCGCTGGAGGGAACGGACTCTTTGTCGAGCGTGGCTTCGGTTATTTGTCCCATCAACGATTCCATAGGCTTTTCTCCTCCTTCACGCGAATTCGTTGAAAGTAGCGGGCTTTCTCCCGCCGAAGGCGATTGCCTCTCACCCGACCTTCTGCACGTAATGCACGTACACTTCCTTACCGTCAATCATCTCGGTCGTCTGGCCCACGAGCAGGATGTTCTTCGCCGTCTTCGCCCAGCCCTGGAAGTCTTTCACCGATCCGCGATCGGTGGCGAGCACCTTGAGCACCTGACCGGGCTGTAAACTGGCTATCTCCTGACGCGCTTTCACAATGGGTAGTGGGCAGGAGAGCCCGCGGGCGTCCAGCACTTTGTCGAAGTTGATCGTCGTCATCGTCCCTTCACCTCCTTGTTGGAATTGCGCTGGCCGCGCATTGATTCTTACCGAGTTCCATCTCGATCATTTCATCTTCATCAACGTGGATCCATCCCAGGTTGGCCTTACGGATCTTGCCGTAGATGGCCGGTTGTTCGGAGAGGCTGGCCAGCACGGATCGAACGAATTCCTCCTCGTTTCTGATCTGCATGACCGCATTGTTGCGCCGAATCTCCCCGAGCTGCGCCGCTACCAATCCATCCTCTCTCTGCTCATCGGTGGACGAGAAGTGCGCCGGTAGCACCCACACGTCATCCGGCAGAGGAGCGAGTTTCTCGAAGAGAGTGCGATAGAGATCGCGCGCCCAGGGTTCAGCTTGACCGCCCAGATCCGGTCGGCCCGCCCCTTTGACGAAGATCGTATCGCCAGTCAGCAGGAACTTGTCATTGACCAAGAACGTCGTGCTGCCAGGGGTGTGTCCGGGCGTCTCAAGAGCAATGACGCGCACAGTCACATTCCCTACTTCGAATTGCTGACCATCCCGGAGCGATTCGTAGGAGAACTGCGCTCCCTCAGCATCCGCCATCCGAATGTAGTAAGTAGCTCCTACGCGCTCCGCCAGAGCGGGTCCGCCGGAGATGTGATCAGCATGCAGATGGGTATCGAAGACGTACTTGATCTTGAGCCCCTTTTCATTGGCCAGCTTGATGTATTCGTCAATGTGGCGCGACGGATCAACGACAATCGCCTCGCCAGCCGAGCCGATCAGATACGAGAGGCACCCTTTGCCAAACCGATTGATCTGATAGAACACGATATCGGGCTGTTCTTCCCGGGCCATGGACACTTCGATGAACTGATGGGCGTTGCCCCAGGCGATCATCCCTCCCGCCAGGTTGCGGGCTCGATAGCCGCGCTCGCTGAGCAATTGAGCGACATACTCGGAAGCCCCGCCCTTGGCGCAGACCACCGTGATCTCACGGTCCTTGGGCACCTTGCTGATGTTCGCCTCGGGATCTTCGATGAAATCGAAGTAAGGGATGTGAAGTGTCTCCACGGTCTCCTTGCCCTCGATGCGCCACTGCTGGAATTCATCCTCGTTGCGGACATCGAGGACGAATGGTTTCCCTCCCCGGTCCAGCTCATGCTTGAGCTGCTCCGGAGTGACACTTCGGACGTTGGAAGTGGTCATCTCGTTCATGGCTTGCTCCTCCCTTGCGTGTTATCATGATCGCGTCACGTATAATAAATGCCGTTTGAGGCGAGAGGATACAGGGGAGCCGGCAATGGGTGAGAGCCTCTTGAAAGTCTTTCACCGCGCCAAATCGGGCGACGCCGAGGCTTTGGAGCAATTCTTCGCCCTGGTCAAAGGGCGGGTTTTGTCCTTCAGCCGCAGAATCTGCGGCGACGTGGATGATGCCTATGACGCGCTGCAGGAGACCCTGCTCTCGACATTCAAGTCGCTTCCCAAGCTCGATTTCAAGGATCCCAAAGCCTTGAATGTCTGGCTCTACAAGGTGGCCGTGAATGCCTGCCTGATGATGCGTCGCAAGAGCAAGTTTGAACCCGAACAGGAACTCTCGCTCGATGAGTTCCTCCCCAGCGGTCAAGGCGAGCAGAAGCCTCTTGAAATCCCCGATTGGTCGAATATCCCCGAAGACAGGCTCCTCAGAGACGAAATCAAGGCGCTCGTGCGCCGAGCGACGCTGGCCCTGCCGACGAACTACCGCCAGGTGTTGGTCCTCCGAGATATGGAGGGCCTCTCGACGAAAGAAGTGGCCGATGTGCTGGGCATCTCCGAGCAGAACGTGAAGATTCGCTTGCATCGCGCTCGCCTCTTCATGCGAAAGGAACTCGAGCGATACTTCTCGCCTCGTGCGCAACAGCCCGAGCAAAGGGGCGATAGAAGAGTCGAGGGGATCGCGCCGAGCTGTCGTGAGATGTTCGAGCGGCTGTCCGAATATTTGGACGGTGAGCTGGAGCTCGACCTGTGTCAGCATCTCGAGAGCCACCTGCGCGATTGTGCTCCATGCGCGGCCTTCCTCAACACGTTGCGGAAAACGATCGAACTCTGTCGAAGCTATGCTGCCGATGAAAAGATGACGATTCCGCCAGAGGAGAAGGAGAAGCTCAGAGCAGCCTTGGAGGCCTGCCGGCAGGCGATCTTGCAGGATCAAACATCGCCTTGACCCTCAGTATGCGTTCCATCAGTTTGGCCTGAACATTCAAGTTACTTTTGAACGGGCGCATCAGCGCGCTCCCGCATCCTTCGCTCTAGCCGCGTGAGCCACCAGATGACTCCCATCAACATCAGGGCAAAGGTGAGAGCGACTGGCAGAACGGGCAACCCCAACACAGAGGGGATCGTGATCTTCCCCAGGTTTGCCGGTTCGATGAATATCGGCTTCAGCCAAGGATAAACAAGGATGAAGGCCAGCGCCCCCATCAGTCCTCCCACTACGGCCAAGATCGCTTCGCCAATACCTGAGCCTAAGCCCACGACCGCAGTCCCTGGACAATACCCACCGAGCGCGATGCCCACTCCGAAAATGAACCCGCCAGCGATTACACCCCACAAGTACAACGGCTTGACTTTCCAATGAACCAGCTCCGGCGACAACGCACTGAGCACGCCGACCCCGATCAAGCTCACCACGATGGCCGTCAGCATCACTTTGAGCATCGTGAAATCTCTCAGCCAAAGACCGCGGTGCACGAGATTGCACCGGCTGAATCCGGCTCGATGCAACGCAAATCCGAATCCGATGCCTGCGAGAAATCCTAAAAGTAGTGTCGTGGTCATCGCCCTTCTCTCTTCTCCTTTTGGTTGGTTACCGGGATGGTTCACGGAATAAGAGTCTGGCCACTAGCATCCCAGTGCCAAAGGCAACAGCGCCAAAGACCAGTCCGCTAATGGCCATCTGCGTCATCCCGCTCAGCATGTGCCCGGTCGTGCATCCTCCGGCCAGCCTCGCTCCAAAGATGAAGAGGAACCCGCCTACCCATGCGCGAAGATAGCGCCGTGCTCGGCTGCCCTCGAAGCCCGTCACGCAGACGGGCGCGACGGCTGGCTGACTGGAAAACCTGCTCCTGGCGCGGCTCAAAATGAACGACAGCAGCGCTCCCACAAACAATCCCGCCACCAGCATCACTTCCCAAGTGATTCCCGAGCCGATCTCGCGCAGGTAGAGCTGCCGTTCGGCGAAACCGGGAAAGGCGCGATCGAGCAGGAAACCGACAAATTGCGGATATGCCGTTGAGACGCCAAGCGGTGCGACCGTGGCGATGGCAAATATCTGCACGAGCCCAATCAACGCACCCCATTTCAGCCATCCCGGTAGGCGAACGAGGCGCGACTTCTCCGCCGGCATCCTGCTGCGACTCACCTCGGCCTCAAGGACCGCTCCGCTTGGCTGGAGCATACTCGGACGAACGGCTCCGCTCATAGTCTCCTTCCTCCCTGCGTCGGATTCACAACTCCATAAATGCAATCTGCCGGGGTAAGGATACAGGCGCGGCTTTTCTCTAGTTGGCCTGTCCGAGCTGCTGGCAAACTGCACGACTACCCCAGACGCTTGATATGGATAGGGACCATGGCGACGCCGGTAATCCGGCTTCGTCCACTTAATGCTTTTTCATCGACATCACTCAGCGGGCTCGCAGGTGCCGGCCCATCGGGATCGTATCTTTGTGAGAGAGAGTGCATTTATGCCTATGCCGAGGGTGAGCTTCATCGCCCGAGACACGAGCGAAGAGGAGAGCTGACGAAACAGCGGTGGATTGGAACTTGATTCTTGGGTTGCTACTGAGCGCGGCCATCGGCTTCTCGTTGGGGTTGATTGGTGGCGGCGGCTCGATCATCACGGTGCCAGTGCTGGTTTATGTGATCGGGGTCGAGCCCCATCAAGCCATAGGCATGTCGCTCGCCGTAGTGGGCGCCACCAGCCTTATCGGCGTGGTGCTCCATTCGCGGCGCGGCAACGTGCGTTGGAGGACAGGTTTGCTTTTTGGGGGCTCCGGCATCTTCGGGGCATTTTTCGGAGCGCGGCTGACCCACCTCTTTTCGCCGTCAGCGCTGCTGTTGCTGTTCGCCGTCTTGATGATCGTGATCGCACTGCTGATGTTGAAAAAGAAGCCGCATGAAGACAACAGAACGCGAGGGTTCGATCTCGGCAAAACTATCCTGACGGGTTTAGGCGTCGGCGCGTTGACGGGCTTCCTCGGCGTCGGCGGCGGTTTTCTCGTGGTGCCGGCGATGAGGCTTTTTGGCGGGCTAGCGATGAAGGAGGCCATTGGGACATCGCTCGTGGTGATCGCCATCAATAGCGCCGCCGGAGTGCTGGGGCAGATGAAGCATGGCGGCGGCTTCGATGTGCCGATGACGATTCTGATCGTCGCGCTGGCGGCTGTTGGTATGTTAGTGGGCACAGCGCTGTCGCATCACACATCGGCGGAGCGGCTCAACAAAGGATTCGCCGCCTTTGTGCTGGCGGTGGCGATCTTCCTGCTGGTGAAAAATTACCCGATGCTCATCCGCTGACGCACGAAAATGTTCAACTCCAATTAGGCTGTCTATGCGCGATCCCTGATGTCATCGTCCATCGCGTTACAATTACTTCCAGAACCCCTGAAGTCGCTACGACGAGGGCATATTCGCCTTGGCCATAGCCGACGCTTTCGCCTGGGACAAAGCCGTCGCATATCGGCGACATCATGGTAAGGGAGCCCAATCGTCCCCGGGTGAATCTTCCGAGGGCCCGCCCTCTGTTTAAGCCTTGCGATTTCAACCACCTGCCTCACACCGGATCGCGAAGGACGATCTGACGGCGGATGTCCTCTCATAGGGGGCGCGCGCTCTTCGTCGGCCTCCTTGCCGCAGGGGTGCGACACATTGGACGCCCTCTCGCGGACGCACTTGATGAGCGGGAACATATGGATTGGCATGCAATTACCGATGAGCAGGTGCTCATAGGCGAAGCCCGGCATGGCGCTTGCTTTCGCCATTAGGCGTGAGGACGACGCCTAGACATAGCGAAGCGGCCGAGCACACAAGCGGCGATCTGAGACCCGCTGCTTGGATCGCCGACGAGATCAAGAGGCTTCACCCTCTTGATCTGAAGTAAGGGCCCCCGCTTTGATCTCCCCCGCAACCGAGCTTCTGCCCTCGCCCGAGGGCGCGGGGGCTCCCCTTTCATTCACTTGGCGGGCATCGTCCCTAGGAGGGAGAAAAGCGCTCAGAGGGCTATGACTTCCGCTTCACTCGCGCCTTCCGGGAGGAAGGCACCGATGGAGGTGCTTCCGAAGACGTCTTGTCCGAAAGATTCTCGTCGGGCGGTGACTCTCGCCGGAGCATTTGGATGAAGAGGTCCATATCGTAATCGCACTCGCGGGCCATCTGCTCCCGCACGGCGTGCAGGGCTTCCAAGAATTTCGGCTTGCGATACATCGTCATCCGACTTCGGAGACTAGGAATTCCGGAGTGATGATCGTCGGCACGAAGAAGCCCGACGTCACGTTGAACAAGCGCACGCGCGCCTGACGATAGACGTTCGCCAGATAGCCGAAATTCCAGGTGACCAGGAAATCAATTTTGTGAAAAGACGCCACGGCCACATGGAGAGCATCGGCCATGTACTTGCGTTGGAAAATGCCGCGAGCAATATAGCCTTCGGCGAGAATGCCGACTTCTTCAGTGATCTCCAACTGCGGGAGGTCGCGGATCAGGTTCAGGTACGCCTGTCGGCGCGGTTCGCGCATGCGCTCGAGTTCGCGCACTACGAGCGGCGAGATGTAGGCATCGTAGAGCGGACGCTCATGCTCCCACCATCGGATCGTCAGGTCCCGACGGAAGGGATCCTCGTTATCGAGGTACGCCCCGATGACGGAGGTTTCCAGATAAATGCTGATCTTCGCCACCTCATCCCTCCGAGGGCTTCTGATTCAACGATCGAATCGCTTCCGTCTGGGGCACCAGCCGAAGTCGCGCCCGCGAGAAATCGAAGGTCACGCGGAAGTGCTTGAGGAAACTGCCGCCCAGAATCCCGGCTTGCATGAACCCCGCCGATTCGTTGACAGCTCCAAGATCGAGAACGGGGGCGCGAACGTTCCGCTGTTCCAAGCTGTTCATCGAGAGCGAAGGCAAGAGGATCAAGTCCACGTTCTCAATGACCCCCGCGGCACCGAGCACGCGGATCTTCGGAGATGGAAGGATGTGCTGTTCCAGATTGTACTTCTTCACGATGTGCAGGCCGACGACCGTCGCGCTCGCTCCCGTATCAACGAGGAAGTTGACGATCTCGCCATTGTGCAACCGGACCTCGGCGCTGACCAATCCTCCGTTGGTCGTACGGAAGGGGATCTCCGCTCCTCCTTCGGAAGGCGCCTCGACGGTCGCCGCGGGTTCACTCTCCAAGATGAGCGTCTGCCCCGCGTAATCAATGGTAACGCGGAAGTTGGCGAGCACGGAGAGCCCGAGGAAGCCATCGGCTCGTAAAACCTCGCTCTCGCTCTCAGGAGTGGCCGTGTGGTGAATCGTCCGGATGTAGATCGGGACATTGAAGATGCGGAGGCTGCCGAGATCGAGCGCATCGAGCAATCCATAGACGATGGGGAATTTCCCTCCTCCGCCGACGGCGCGCGCTTCGCCGCCGCGAGCCAAGGGACGAATCCCCAACTTCTCCGCCGCTTCGTAAGAGAGCACGGAGATGCTGGCACCCGTGTCAATGACCAGATTCAGCGTCACATTGCTTCCCGCGCGCGCTTGAATGAAGGGCCGATCCCGTTGCAAGCGGAAGGGGATGCGCGCCAGGCGTTCCCCTTCGATGCGATGCAAGTGCGTGATGCCCAGCAACGAGAGCGCGCGATAGAAGGCGATCAATCCACGGTATCGCTCCCGCCGCTCCACATCCATCTTTGGGGAGACGGCCAGGAACTTCTCATAATACTCGGCGGCCTCGCGGAATTTCTCCAAGCGGGCCGCGGCTCGTCCGAGCGCGATCCAGTAATCCGGCTCGTTCGGATCGAGCATTGTCGCCCGCCGCAGCCGTTGATACGAAAGCTCCGTGCGATTCTCGAAGAAATCAATCTCGGCCAGCCCAGCCCAAGCGATGGCTTCGCGCTCATTCAGCAGAAGCGCCGTGGCGAACGCCTCAGCGGCCTCGCGAAAGACCCCCGAACGCAAAAGCGCCAAGCCGATCAGCGCGCGAGCGCGCGCGCTCTGCGGATCTTGGCGCAAGACTTCGGCCGCCTGCTCGAACGCCTCGTTCAGGTTCCCCAGCTTCAAGAGCGCATAACTCAAGCCCAATCGCGCTGGGCGATCCTTGGGGTTTTTGGCGAGCAGGTCGCGGTAGGTTTCTGCCGCCTTCTCGTAATCCCCCGCGCGCATCAAGCGTTCGGCATGCCGATACCGCCGCCCTGCTGATTGCGCGCCTTCCAGTCGTGGGGGGGACTCCACAACAGACCCAGTGGCGAAGCTGGAGAGCGCACCGCTTTCACTGAGGAGCGCGACGAGGACGAGGCCCATCCGCAGGCCCCATGACCACGGGGGGGAATCCCCCACACGACGATGTGATGTGCCGCCATTCACGAGCGCCCCTCAACACCGTCCGATCCCTCAACGTCAAACCAGGAGGAAATTTTACGCCTCCGCACTCTGGCCTGTCAAACACCTGTCGTCAAAGCCGTCTCGAAAAGGACCCGCATTCGGCTCACACCGTTCAAGCGCATCGCGATAGCAAACTGTGCTTCTCTTGATGGCCAAGAGAGCACCTCATCTCCGCTTCTGCGACTCTGCCGTCGGAAATCCGAGAGGCCCCGAGGAACGCGCTGATGAAAAGCGCGAGGCGAGGGATCGCCCTCTCGCAAGCTCCCTCACTTCTTCCATTCTTGCATGCCCGTGCCTTGGAAGGGCCACCCCGAGAGCATTTGGATCGTGCTCAGTTGATTGGAGAATCCCACGAATTCGATCCCGCATTCGGGGCATTTGATTCGATCCCCTTTTTGGGGCCGCAGATAAGCCGGACTCGTCGGGATGAAATATTCGGCCTTGAATCGCACGGGATCGTCTGGTCCGGTGTAGGTGTAGATGTGCGTGTTGCAGTAGGTGCAGATCACTCGTTTCATCGGCTCTCCTCCCCTTCGGAAGATGCCGCGGCGTGCGTCGACAGCTCGCGTACGAGCGCCAGGCCGGCCTCTATCATCTGATCGCGTTTCGCCACAGAAGTGGCCTCGACGTAGACGCGCAGGACCGGCTCCGTCCCCGATTGCCGGAAGAGGATCCAACTGGCGTCATCCAGGAGCAATTTCGTTCCATCGAGCGTCTGGACGTCCACGACGCGAAATCCCGCCACGCGGTCTGGTGGATTCGCCGTCAATCGGGCGACAATTTCCTTGCCACGCTCGACGGGCATGTGGAGATCTTCGCGCCGATAATGGAATTCACCGAACTCGCGCCAGAGCGCGCGCACAGCCTCCGAGGGTCGCTCCCCTCGCGCGATCAACGCCTCCAGGAAAAGGAGGCCCGCGAAGGTGCCGTCGCGCTCGGGCAAATAGCCGCGCACGCCGATCCCTCCGGATTCTTCCCCGCCGATCAAGACATCCTCGGTGAGCATTAAATCCGCGATATATTTGAACCCGATGGGGACGACCCGCACCGGACAGCCCAAGGCATCGGCGATCCGATCCACGAGCACGCTCTGCGAGAACGTGCGAATGATGATCCCCCGCTCCCCACGCTCTCGCACCAAATACTGAACCAGCAGCGGGAAGATCTGATGCGGTGTGATGAACGAACCGTCCTCGCCGACGGCGGCCAAGCGATCCCCATCGCCATCGTGCGCCAGGCCGATGGTCGCATGCGTCGCGCGCACAGCTTCAAAGAGCGCTGCGAGATTCTGCGGCATGGGTTCGGGATTGACGCCGCTGAAAAGCGGATCGCGCTCGGCGCGAATTGTCTCCACGCGACATCGGCCACCGGCGAGGACGCGTTCCATATAGCGATCGGCAGCACCATGTATCGGATCAACGAGGATGTGCCAATCGGAACGGCGGATCGCCTCCACATCGACGAGTGCGCGCAACCGTTGAAAGTACGCTTCATCGGGAGGATCTCTCCACTCGACGAGGCCGTCGGCCACCGCTTGCTCGAGCGGTCGCCGTCGCGGCCGCGATCCTCCGAGTCGCGCTTCGACGGCGGCCGTCACCTCCGGACGCGCCGAACCACCGAACGATTCCTTGAGCTTGAAACCGTTGAACTCCGGCGGATTGTGACTGGCCGTGATGACCACCCCCGCGCGCGCCCGCTCCTGATGCACATCGAAGGAGACGATCGGCGTCGGCAGATCTCGACGATACAAGCCCACGCGAAGGCCATTGCCGGCCAACACCTCGGCTACGCGCGCGGCGAATCGCTCCGAGAGGAACCGCCGATCATATCCGACCAACACGGGACGATCCGCATCCCCTCCCCCCTCTCCGAGGAAATCCGCCAAGGCCTGCGTGACGATCTCCACATTCTCGAAGGTGAAGTCCTCGGCGATTCGCCCTCGCCATCCGTCCGTCCCGAATCGAATCGGCAGCGGCGTCATGACTCCCTCTCCTCACCAATGAGACTGTAGTCGGTCACGACCGACTTATCTCCCAGAAACGTCCCCGGCGCGATCTCGGCCGCGCGCCCGATGTGACAACCGCGCCCGAGGACCGAACCGCGCACCTCGGCATGCGCGCCGATGCGCGTCGCCGTCCAGATCACCGAATCCTCGATGCGGGCTTTCTCCTCGATGAAGCAATGAGGTCCCACGACCGAATTCACGATCTCCACCCCCGCCTTCACGGTGCAGCTCGGATCCACGACCGAGAGCCGATCGATCCCTGCCGATTCGTCGAAGCGCGGGCCGCGCGGCGGCCGCACGGGAGAATAGGTCTTCACTTTCCCGGCCAAGACGTCCAAATTCGCTTGCAGATAGTGGCGCGGCGTCCCGATGTCCCGCCAATACCCCTCCCAGACGTAGGCGTACACCGGCTCGCCTCGCTCCAACAAAAGCGGGAAGAGATCGTACTCGAAGGAGAACGTCTTCCCGCCCGGAATATGAGCGAGCACCGACGGCTCCAGAATATAGATGCCCGCATTGATCAAGCGCGAAGTGACATCGCCCGCCCGCGGCTTCTCGACGAAGCGGATCACACGTCCATCGGCAGCCATCTCGACCACGCCGTAAGCTGAGGGATCTTCCACCGGCGTGAGGACGATCGTCGCCACCGCCTCCGCCTCCCAGTGGCGCTTCAGGACCGCGGTGAGATCGAGATCCGTCAGGATGTCTCCGTTCAAGACGATGGTCGTCCCTTGTAGGTACGCCTCGCAATTCTTGAACGCACCGGCCGTTCCAAGCGGCGTCGCCTCCACCACATAACGAATGGACAGCTCGTACTCCTCGCTGCCGGTCAACACATGCTCGATCCGCTGCGGTTGATAGGCCAGGCAAACCATTACTTCTTCGACGCCCGTCCCCCGCAACAGATCGAGCTGATAAAAGAGAAATGGCCGATTCACCAGCGGCGCCGCCGGCTTCGGCATATGGACCGTCAGAGGACGCAACCGCGTCCCCTTCCCTCCCGCGAGGATGACGGCTTGCATGATCGCTCTTCAGGACCTCAAGGAGTGTGAGTGTATCATCCCGGACGATGAGTTTCAAAGTGTGCTCCTCGAGGGATCACCTCGCTGTCTCGCGCCAGTCGAAATCCGAGATGGAGAAGCCGCGTTGCCGAGATGGCACTGTGATTGAAACTCTGGCCCAGAGGACTCGTGGGATGATCGCTCATCCGAGTGGTCTTTGATGGATGATGGTGCCGGGGGCGGGACTCGAACCCGCACGCCCTTTCGGGCAGGGGATTTTAAGTCCCCAGCGTCTACCCGTTCCGCCACCCCGGCTAGGAGAGCGATCCGCGAAGGCGGCGCCGTCTTCGCCTCCCGCGCCGCAACAGCGTGCACCCGTGCAGGCCGTGTCGAGTATAGCATAGAGGCGCGCGAGCGAAGAAGGCGTCGTTCCAAGAGGCAGCGCACGGCGAAAAAGGCCCGCAATTGACGCGTCCTTTTTGAGCCGACTAGAATTGAACCTCTCGATGCGAAGTGGTGGAGGTGCTGATGAAGACACGACGAGTCGCGCGCGCGGGAATCTTCGGATGTTTGCTCTTGGGCCTCGCCCATGCGGTGTTTGCTCGTCCCCTTCAAGAGCGATGCGCGGACGCTGAGCGCTCGTCTCTTGCGCCAACGACGCGGATCACGGAGACGCGCCTCTCGCTCGATGACGGCGCCGAATTGATCACGCTCTACATCCAGTCGCCGGAGCATTCGGCGCCGATCCCCGTCCTCTCGGTCTTGCGCGATACGCTGGGGGACGAGGATCGCGAGAACGATCTGCTGCGCTACGTGTGGATTTACACCTATGCGCCACCGACGCTCAAGCAGCGGATCGCGGCAGCGATCCCTTTCCTCTACCACCAAGTGACGACGCGTCGGAAGGCCGATTCACCGCCGCCGATCGCCGTGGACTTAGCCGATCCGAAACGGCCCTTTTGGGGGAAAGCCTCTCGCCTCTTCGTCCAAAATGCCGTGCTCGATTCGCGGGGCTGGACCTTTCGCGCTCTGCCGCGCACAACGCAGAGGAATCTGGAAGAATACCGCGAAGCGCAGATCGCCAAGGCCCTGGCCATTCTCTCCCTCGCCGAGAAGAGCGGAGGCTCCCTGCTGACCGAGAGCGAGATCGCGCGGATCAAAGCGCACCTCTCGCAGCAGAGCATGCTCAGCGCCTTTTTGCGCGAGCCGACGCTCGCCGAGTTGATGTCGCGGGAAGAACAGAGGAGTCGCGAACGGAGAGCTGTGAATTGGGATTTCTTGCGACAGCGCGCTGAGGAGGAAGGGCTCTTCTTCGAGCCGCTGGGTTTGCCGGGCGAGCCCCCATCGCATGCGTTGCTGTGGATCTCGCGGGAATCGCTGCAGGAGCACTTCGGACGGCGCTCCTTCAATGGCCGCTTCCTCAACATCAAGAATCCCTGGACGGACGAGCGGCTGCTCCGATGGTCCGGCTATACGAAGACGATCTTCCTGGACGCGGAGAATCGGCGCGTGACGCCCGAGCATCCGGAGGCGCGCGCGGTCGAACTCATCCCGCTGGCCCTTTATGGCCTCGACTTCCCGAAGATCCCGATCCTACTGGCCGATTTCCGAAGCGCGCTTCACGTCAAGGCGCGCGATGCGTCGGGGAAAGTGCTCGCGGATTCGGCGCGGTATTTGCTGAACCTCTCGCCCTATGGCGATCTGAGCTATCTGCTCACGCGCTCGCTCTTGAACTACGTGACGCGGAAGAAGGGGATAGATGTGAATCAGCCGAGCCGGTTGAAGGCTCATGCGGAGCTGAGCGCATTGCTGCTCGCCGACGAGCAATTGGATCCCCAGTTGAAAGCGGTGCTGGCCCGCAAGGCAGAGAAAGCGCGTGCCTCGGTCCTGGAGAACTCGTTCCAATATCAACCGGTGATCGCGACGCGACAGCATGAGGCGCTGGTGCGCGCGGCGCTTCAGACGCCGATGCTCGCACGTCGCCTGGAGCGCGATCGTCAACGCGAATACCGGCGGTTGAATCACGGGCCGCTGGCCCGCGCGTTCTTCACTTTGGCGCATGTCCTGACGCTCGGACGCTACACGCATCGAGAGGAGCTGACGCCGGAGCTGCGCGCGCGGGCGGATTTGGCGCGGCGGATCGCCTTTCATCGCGCGCGACTGGAAGCCGCCGTGCGACGCGCCATCCGCTTGGAGGAGGAACGCGACCTGACCGAATTGCGCGCCTCCGTCGAATTCCTCCGCACGCACGCGGCGCTGGCGGGACCGGAGATCGTCGGCTTGCTCAAAGCCGTGTTCCTCCGCTCCCATGACACGGAGCTTCGGTGGCACTGCCTCCGCGCGCTCGCCGAAATACGGAGCGAGAAGGCGCAGCGCGTTTTGCTCGCTCTCGAGCGCGAGGCCGATCCGGCCTTGCGCGATTTGCTCGCGCGCGAGAGAGCGATGCGGGAGAGCGCGATCTCTTCGTCCAACGGATCCGCTCGCTCGCTCTCCAACGGCTCCGAGTTCAGAGAACCGTAATCTCGCCATGGTGCCTCTTCGCCGATCGGTCGGTCTCGTCCTCATCGCCCTTGTCCTCGAAGGCTTCGGCCGCGTGCTATCGGTTGGCGCAGCCGAGCCCCGCGATCGCGCGAAGTCCGTCCGACGTCTCGTCGTGTTGCGGTTCGATGGACTCTCGTCCCAACTCCTCCAGAAATACGTCCACGAGCGGAATCCGCAAACGGGCAAGAGCTATCTGCCATGGATTCGGCGCGTCTTCTACGAGGAAGGCATTGTCTTCGAGAATTTCTACACGCGCGGACAATCGCTCTCTGGGCCCTCCTGGGCCATGCTCGCGACGGGACGGCCACAACCGCTCATCTCGAACGTGGAGCTGGATCGAGCGACCGGGCGCATGGAGGACTACATCAACAACGTCCTCATCCAATACGAGCTGCTGCGGGGCCGACGCCTACATGCGCGCGCCGTGGAAGTATTGGACGAGCGCGGCGCTCCGCTTCTGGAGGACCTCTACGAACCGGACGAGAAGCGGATCGGACTCGAACTGATTCGGCGCGGGACGAGTTGGACCGCTCTGGCGCGAACGCTTCAGGCGCGATTCCCTCACTATTCCGCCGAAGAATTGCTGGCCCGATGGCTCGGCAAACCCGACTCCCACGAGGCCTTCGACGAAGCCAATGAAGAGCATCTCTTGGCGAACTTGAAGGACCCACGCTTTCGCTACCTGAGCGCCTTCTACACGCTCTTCGATCACTTCGTGCACACGAACAACGACGAGACGTTGATTCGACACCTGCTGCAGCGCGTGGATCGAACCGTCGGGCGCCTCTATACGGCCATTCGCGAGGGGCCATATCCCGAAGAGACGGTCCTCGTCCTCGTCTCCGATCACGGCATCACGACGCGTCCGGATGTCTACAGCCAGGGCTTCAATTTGGTGAACTACTTCACGCGAGCCGAGTGGGGCGGGCATCACGTCTGGACCAAGCGGGCGAATTGGCACGACTTTCAATTCCGCAGCGTGAACTTCCTCGCGCGAGGATTCGTCAACCCGAGCCGCGAATCGCTCTACTTGAAGGGGCACGCGCACTATCCGACGCTCTTCATCGACTACGATGGGAACGAGCGGGCGATGTTGCACTTTCGGAATGCCGATTTGAATCTCCTGCATCTGCTGCTGCTGCAGATGCGACGACCTCGCCCCGAATCCGAAGCGCGCGCGCTTCGCGCCTTCTTCTTCGAGGTTCTTCGGCGGAATCGCACGCGCTGGGAGCGCGAGAGCCGCGACGTGCGCGAAGAATTATGGGCGCTGGACAAATGGCTCCGGCGCTTGCGGGATACCCTCTCCGCCCTTCCCGCGGAACACAAGGAGTTGCGAAAGGAACTCCACGCGCAGATGAAGAACCTGGCCGAGTATCGGGCCGAGTACGAGGCCCATCTGCGAATGCTCGCGAATCTGCTCGCGCTGACGCCCGAGCGCTTCGATCCGCAGGCCTGGCGCATCGAGGATCTCATCCCCCCGCGGACGTTCGGCCCGCGGAATTCGGTCTACCAGTTGCAGAACTACGTCGTGGGGTTGAAGGATGGGACCCTCCATCTCGGCCCCGACGGGCGCTTGGATGAAGCGGCGACGTTTCGCCGACTCAACGTCCTCCGGCTCTTGAAAGAGCATCGCGTGCGCAATAATGTGCAACCGCTGGTCTCGCCGTATCCGGTGGATTTCATCGCGTTGCGCATCCCGTATGAGGAGATTCGCCCGGCCGTGCAGGGGACATCGCTGGACACCGGATACGATGTCGTTTGGCTCTACGGCGGCGAGGAGCGGCAAGCCCTCATCGTCGCCAAGCCCTCGCCCGCCGATCCGCAGCAATGGCTCCTTCGCTATGTCCCGATCGCCCGCCTCCGACAATCGGCCGACGGGACGATCACCTTCGAGCGGAGGGAGTGGCAATCGGGCTTCCCGCTCGCGCTGTGGGAAGATGAAGGCTTGGACATCGCTGGCGATCGTCGGGCATGGTTGGAGGCATTTCACACCGAGCGGGAGTGGATCGAGGCCGTACATCGCACGCGCTACGCGATCGCCATCGTCGGGCTTTACGAGCTTTTGGGGAAACCATGGCGGACGTTCCTCACGGAAGCGTATCTGGAGCGATGGCGCGCGGTCGAGGGCATCGCATGGGGAAATGGTCGCACTGATCAGGATGCCCCCGAATCCACATTGCTTTTGCGCTTCTTCGAACGACGGCGGCGGAACGTCGAGCCCGACATGCTGGTTCACGCGAGTCTGTATTGGAACTTCAACATCCGCGACTTCAATCCGGGCGGCAACCATGGAGGCTTCCACCGCATGTCGTCGCAAGCGACGTGGATGATGTGGGGCGGACGGCACACGGGTCTCAAGCGCGGATACGTGGTCACCCGCCCGTATGAGAGCCTGTCGTTGCTGCCCACGCTTCTGGAGCTGATCGGCGGAACGCGCGGCGGAGAATTGAGCGAGGCGGCGCGGGCGAAGGGCTTTCGTCCCCTGCCGGGAGAGATCGCTTGGGAGATCTTCGATGAGCGGACGCTGGCGCGATAACTTGGTCGTGAGCCTCCTGCTGCATCATCCCAAGCGCACGCTGGCCAGCATCCTGGGCGTCGCCGTAGCGATGCTGCTCGCGATGATGACCCATGGACTCGTGCGCGGCATCTTGAAAGAACGCGGCCGGCGCGAAGCAAACGTGGGCGTGGAAATCCTCGTGCGCGAGCGCGGGACGGCCGGGCTGACGCCAAGCGGAGCCGCCCTCACATTACCGGAGACGCTGGCGGCGACGATCGCTGAGATCCCCGGCATTCACGGATTCACCCTGGTCGGCCAGTATTTGCAGCCGACCGGACGCGGCCTCGATCTCCGGCTCGTCGAAGGAGTGACATACCCGGAGTATGCCCGCCTCACAGGGTTACACCTGGTCGAAGGACGCGGCTTGAAGGGCGGCGACGAGGCCATCATTGACGTCGTGCGCGCCCGCTCCCGACGGGCCAAGGTCGGCGACACGATCGAGATCTTCGATCGGCCGTTCCGGATCGTCGGCATCTATGCTCCTCCGCTAGGCCCGCGCATCAAGATCCCCCTGGAGACGATGCAGCGAGCGCTCGGCGCTCCGGGTCGAGGTTCGGCCTTCCTCGTCAAATGCGCGCGCCCGGAAGACCAAGAGAGAATCGCCGCTGAGCTGCAACGGCGACTGCCGAACCATCAGGTCTTGCTCACCCGCGATCTCCCACGCCTATATGCCGACGGCAATCCCTTGATCAAGGGGTTCCTCACGGCCATGCTTCTAGTCGCCGCCATCGTGAGCGCGCTTCTTGTCACGCTCACCATGTACACGACCGTGCTCGAGCAAACGCGTCAGATCGGCATTCTGAAGAGTCTGGGCGCCTCCAAAGCCTTCATCGCCGCGCTCGTCGAGAAGCAAGCCCTCGCGATCAGCGGTCTGGGGATTTTCCTCGCAATCGCCCTCACCTTCCTCTTGAAGGCGTTTGTGGATGGGCTCACTTCGCTCCGAGTGGAGATGGAGCTGCGGTGGATGCTCGCGATGATCGCTGTGGGATTGGGCAGCGGTGCTGTGGGCGCCCTCTATCCGGCCGTTCGCGCGGCGCTCCAAGATCCCGTCCGAGCCTTGATGTACGAATGACCCGTGCGCTGTGAAGCGAACGGCTCGCGGCCAATCCACCGATGGATTGCCCGACAACGCGAGCCTTCAACGCCCGAAAGGAACCGAACCCTACCTTGCTAGCGCATGAAATGGGAGAGGGGGAGCTTTCGCTCCCCCCACGCTCCTGAGACCACCTTCACAGTCCCACGAGCAGGCCTTGGATCAAGCTGTTCGTGGCATTGTGGCCCAGCGCGATGCCGAACAACACCACCGACATCATCGCCGCCAAGCCCAAAATGGCATCAATCAAAAGAAACGGCCCCATAAACGTCAAAAAGAATCCCGCCAGCAGAAAGACGATCCCCGGTACCCCTACTCCCAGGACCCCCATCGCTAGCGGCATCGCAAACCCTGCTGCAGCTATCAACAGCTTCTTCATACGCCTCCTCCTTGCCAAAGATCATCCTAAGACAGCCCTCGGACCATCCGGAAAAAACGCTCACGCCCCCGCCCCACTCACCGGCGACGTCCGATACGGGCAGGTCGTCACTGTTCCTGGCGTGGTGCCACAGTCATCTGCTACAGGTG
>JANWYV010000029.1 GCA_025055075.1 Blastocatellia bacterium | reverse complement strand
GCGTTGGAGGACGAGTATTTTGTGAGTCGGCGGCTCTATCCGAATGTGGATTTCTATTCGGGGATCATCTATCAGGCGATGGGGTTTCCGGTGGAGATGTTCCCGGTGCTGTTTGCCATTGCGCGCACGGCCGGGTGGATCGCCCAGTGGCTGGAGATGCTGCAGGACCCCGAGCAGAAGATCGCCCGCCCCCGACAGATCTACATCGGCCCACCCCGACGCGATTACGTCCCTATCGAGGAGCGAACAGTCGCTGCTCGCGCGTCTTGAAGGCCATTCGGGAAGGCGAACGAAGACAAACGTCGCTCTCGGCGACGAGACCAAGGAGACTGACGCAGGACCTTCCCTACGTCGCGCCAGTTCCCATGCTTATGAGGCGAGGACGTGGTGAAGGGAGTGGGGAAGAGGATTCATCTCTACACCATCCACAAGTTGACCGCACTGTGGACATCGGTTGTGAACGATCCGGTTCGCCAGTACAGTGAAGCTGACCCTTTCGATGAGTATAGTTCGGCAGTACGGACAAAACGTGCTCGCGCACGCTGAACCCGGCAAGTCCTGACAATAGACATAGTGCAGTCCCACGCTGCGACCGATCATGTACGCTCGTTGAATGGACTCGAGAGCAGCGGGGAGATGATCCTTCATTTTGTACGCAGGGAGGAAAGCGTTGACATGCCAAGGGATGCTGCAGGAGAGGGAAGCGAGGAACTCCGCAATGGCGCGAAGCTCTTCATCCGAATCGTTGTGTCCTGGGATGATCGGCGTCGTCACCTCGACCCACACGCCCATGTCTTTGAGCTGACGGAGGCACTCGAAGACGGGACGTCGACGGGCACCACACATCTGGCGATGCCGACGTTCATCGAAGCCTTTGATGTCCACATTGGCGGCGTCCAAGTAGGGGCGGAGCATGCGAAGGGCCGCCGGTGTCAAATAGCCGTTAGTAACCATGAGGTTTCTGAGCCCGTAAGCTGATCCCAAACGCGCGGTCTCCAACATCAGCTCGAAGAAGACCGTGGGCTCCGTATACGTGTACACGAGGTTGTGGCATCGGTGTGTGAGCGCCGTCTTCACGATCTCCTCGGGGGAGAGACGGCGGCCGATGATGCGTCCGTTCGGACCCTTGGGCATCTGCGAGAGCGCGTGACTGGAGCAGTAATAGCAGCGCCAGTTGCACCCGACCGTCGCCAGAGCCAACGCATACGTCCCCGGTCGAAAATGGAAGAAAGCGTGCTTCTCAATGGGATCCACTGTCAAGGAGGCGACTCGATTGAAGACGAAGGTATAGAGCGTCCCTTCGATGTTCCCGCGTACGCCGCAACGCCCTCGACGTCCGGGCTTCAACCGGCATCGGTGCCAGCAAAGATCGCACCGGACATCCCGAGGCGTGAGCTTGTGATAAAGCATGGCCTCATGCATACGCCTCTCCTTGAAGCCACGGACGCTCTCACCGCCTCACGAGACGGGTCCTCACACGCCGAGCCCCGCGCGCCGTCAGCGTTTCGCCTGAATCGCCTCGATGTATCGGGCCAACGCGTAAATATCCGAGCGCATCAACGCCTCGCCACGCGTCCGTCGGAAGATCGTCCCCCAGATAGGCATCTCGCGAGTCCCATGAGCAGGGACGACTTTCTCGCCCTCGATCACGGCCATCACACGATAGATGGGGAACGCTTCACCGGCTTTCTGAAGCTGTGTGAGGTCTGGCGGAGGAACCTTCAACGAATCCGCCGCTGGTCCGTTCCCCTTCCCATCCATCCCATGACAAGCTGCGCAATGCCGGATATAGAGGCGACGTCCTTTTTCGACAAAACTCCTCTCTTGAGAAGCAACGCTCATCACTACCGAGACGAGCATGGCAACGCCTGTCGTGATGATGGCCACTTTGCGCATTCTTGACCCCTCCTGGCGTGTCTCGATCAAACATCAGATGAACGATTCCATGTTCCTGAAACGCAAATCCCATGCCAGAAGAGGGCGTGCGTGCGCGAGAGTTCTGACAACGTCCTCGTCTGAGGCCCGGCCAAGTCGAAGCATGTGAGAGGGCTTTCCTTCCTCCTCTCGCTCGGGTCGGAAGTTCGTCTCCCCTTCGAAACGCCTTATCTCGCCGTGTGTTGGGGTGGGGAAGCACGCGCGCCGGTGGGGGATAAAACGCAGGGATGGGGACCGGGGGGCGGCGCACCATCGCTAACTCATTGATGCTTTGTCTCTCGTCTCGCGTCCGAGTGTCCGCCAAGCAGTGGCACGAGACTTGCATTTCTCTGGCGCGGAATGAAAAAATGCCTCAGGAAGGAGGAGCGGAGGTATGAAGCATTGGGATGTCGTGCCAGTGCGAGAAAGAGCGTCCGCTCCTCCTTGTGGGGCAGAGCAGAATTCCCATTAAGAGGAGGTGGCCGATAATGCGTCAACGATCACTTCTGAAGCTCTTCGCCGTAGGTGGGATCCTACTCTTTTTCGTTGTTGTTTTGACTGTCGGGCGCTCATCGGCCTTGGCTCCGCAGGGAAATCCATCTGCTGAATGGCGGCGCAGTCGGCACGCCAATCGCGATACGGCCGTCGCGGAAGCGACAGTCGAACGTCGAGGGACGGGAGCCGCTCACTGCGGGCGCTGCCATAGCGAGCAGGGGTTCATCGCTTGGGTACCGCAGCTTCTGGCAGGGGACCCGGGTTTTATCAAGAAGCCGGATGGATCAGCAGCCGATGAAGCGTATCTTCGGAGCTTGGGCCTGACGACGGATCGCGTACAGCCGATCACATGCCGGACGTGCCATGGAGATGACTTCCAGATGCGTATTCGCGATAATACGCCGATGCTGCCCGCGGGGTTCGAAGCGTGGGCTGTGGGACAGGGCGCGATTTGCATGACCTGCCACAATACGCGCAACGATCGCATCAAGTGGGACGCGGCGGATCCCGGTCGCTATACGGCTCCACATTATTCTGCGGAGGCTGACGTCATCATGGGGAAGAATGCCTTCTTCCTCGACGATACGGTGAACGGCGCTTCTCCCCATGGCCTTTTTGTGGGTGACAGCTGCGTGACGTGCCATCTGACACTTGGCAAGGATGGACATACGTTCCAAGCGTCTGAAACTTCATGTGTGAGTTGCCACGGTCCCTCCATGACGATCGAGTTCGTGCAGAAGCCGATCGAGACGTTGCTCGAGCAAGTCAAGGCCGCTATCGAGCGACGCATCCTGGCCGTTCGCGATCAAATCGGCGTGGTTCGCAGGTGGGACCCAGCGACCGGTGCCTATACGGAGAACTTCCCGCTCGATGGCCGGCAGATCAGAAAACTCGCCGAGATCCGGAGCATTGGTGGGTTGATCAGCTTTCGCTTCACCTTGGCTGATGGGACGGAGGTATATGCCCGAGCGGGGGAGATTTGGGATCGGCCCGGCGGCCGTCGCATCTTCGCGACCTCGGATCCGATCATTCGCGCGTCTTGGAACTATCTCCTGATCAAGTACGACGGGAGCCTTGGCGTGCACAATCCGAGCTTCGCTCGTAATGTGCTCTTGGCCACGTTGAGGGCGCTGCGGTAGCTAGGGCTCGAAATCCTCGCGGGACTTCGACTTCAGAGGTCGCGTGAGGTGGGAAATGCGGGGGGACGAATCCCCCCCGCATCTTCTTTTCACGGCTCAGCGCATCTCCCATCGAAAGCGATGGACGGCCTGGCCCGTGTACATGCTCTTGAGCCGTCGGACCATGGCGATGCGCTCTTCGACGAGGCGATCCGCTGCCTGAAAGGTGGGGATGTTCTCTCGTCGAGAGATATCGAAGACGCGGCGCAGATTGTAATAGATGCCGCGCGTCATGCGCAGCGCGCGCTCGCGGTCATACCCCTCCAGCTCGACGTAGACGTTGATCAACCCCCCGGCGTTGATCACGTAATCGGGGGCGTAGAGAATGCCTCGGCGGTGCAGTTCCACGCCGTGCCGATCTTCTTCGAGCTGGTTGTTCGCTGCTCCGGCGACGATCTTGAACTTCATTCGGGGGATCGTTTGATCGTTCAAGACGGCGCCGAGCGCGCAAGGGGCGAAGATGTCCGCGTCTACATCGTAGATCTGCTCCGGACTGACGATCTCGATCTTCTTCAATTCGCTTCGCGCCCGTTCCACTTTATCCGGGTCAATGTCCGAGCCAAAGACGTGAACGCCCTCCTCGATGAGCCGCGCGGCCAAATTGAAGCCGACATTCCCGAGCCCTTGGACAGCGACGCTCAAACCTTTGAGGGAATCCCGTCCCAGCTTCTCCTGCACGCAGGCTTGCAAGCCTTGCAGCACACCGAAGGCCGTGACGGGGGCGGGGTCTCCTCCGCCTCCGTGGGCGGGGGAGAGTCCGGAGACATACCGCGTCTCCATGTACATGTACTCGATATCGTTGACGTCTATGCCGACATCTTCGCCGGTGATGAAACGCCCCTTCAGGCTCTCAACGAAACGCCCGAAAGCACGAAAGAGCGCTTCAGACTTGTCCTTCTTCGGATCACCGATGATGACGGCTTTCCCCCCGCCGAGGTTGAGGCCAGCAGCCGCGGCCTTATACGTCATCGCCCGCGAGAGCCGCAGCACATCCAGTAAGGCCTCTTCCTCCGTCTTATAGGGCCACATCCGCGTGCCGCCCAAAGCTGGCCCGAGCGTCGTATCGTGAATGGCGATGATCGCCCGCAGCCCGACGTCCTTATTCTGGCAGAAAATGACCTCTTCGTGCCCATACTCTTCCATCTTCGTCAATGGGGTCATAGGCCCTCCCTCCTCTGCGATGAGTTTGCGACCAGATTATATCCGAACTTGGAGCCCGCGTTCATATCCGGCGTCGAAGGCCATCAGGTTCAACTCAATGGCGCTCTTCGGGAGCGAAGAGCGCAAGGCCTCTTTCATCCCCGATGGGGAGACGAGGGGAGCGAGCGCGCAGAGGAAACCGAGCATGACGATATTCGCGACGATGCGATGGCCCAATTCTTCTGCGATCTTCGTCGCCGAGAGAGCGTGAAGTCGCACGCCGTTCCCCCCCGAGCGCGCGAAGTCGAGCCGCACCGTATCGAGCGCCACTAAATCTCGTTCGACGAGCAATAGCCCGTTGGGTTTCACCTCGGCGGCGAATTTCGTATACGCCTCTTGAGACATAGCGACCACCACGTCCGGTTCGGTGACGTAGGGGTAGTAGATCGGCTCGTCGGCAATGATGACTTGACTGACGCAGGCGCTCCCGCGGGCTTCCGGGCCATAGGATTGCACCATCGTCGCATGGCGCCGATCGTAGACGGCGGCCGCTTTGCCGAGGAGATACCCAGCTAAGACGATTCCTTGTCCCCCGAATCCTGCGATCTTCACTTCCCATCGGCTCATGATTCGACCTCCTCGGCCTCCACCTCCTCACTCACTTTCTCCACATACGGTTCGACGAAAAAGGCCGCCAGCTGCTGCCGCATGCGCTCCTGATAAGTCGGACGCTCGAGATCGACGAACTTTCCGAGGATGAGCTTGCCTCCCATCTCGATCCCCACCTCAGCCGGATCGGCTCCGTGTCGGATCTCACTGTTGGCTTTGAAATAACGCATCATGTCCACAGCTTCGCCCAGCTTATTCCGGCGCAAGTATCCGGTCGGGCAAGGCGAGAGGACTTCCACGAAACTGAAGCCCTTTTTGGCGATGGCTTCCTGAAAAGCGGTGATCAAGCGCCGGACGTGGAATACGGTCCAGCGAGCGACGTAGACGGCACCGCTGGCGGCGACCAGGGCCATGAGGTTAAAGGGGGGCTCGAAGTTCCCGTACGGTGTGGTCGTGCTGCGGGCCGAGAGCGGCGTCGTCGGACCGAATTGGCCGCCGGTCATGCCGTAGATGAAATTGTTCACGCAGATGACGGTCAGGTCGAGATTACGACGCGCCGCATGGATGAGGTGATTCCCCCCGATGGCCGCTAAGTCCCCATCGCCGCTGAAGACGATCACCGTGAGATCAGGATTGGCGAGCTTCAGTCCCGTCGCGAAGGGGATCGCGCGGCCGTGCGTCGTGTGGAACCCATCGAGCCGGACATATCCGGCGACGCGCGCCGAGCAGCCGATGCCCGAGACGACAACCACGCGATCCAGCGGCCGTCCCAGCTCTTCCAAAGCGAGCACCAAGCAACGCATGGCGATGCCGATGCCGCACCCCGGGCACCAGATGTGCGGCAGCCGGTCGGCTCGAAGAAACTGATCCAACGGGTGCTCCGCCTCAGTCATGGAAGACCTCCTCGATGACGGTGAGGATCTCGCGGGGATCATGGACGGCGCCTCCAGGTCGCAGGACCGGGATCGTACGCGCGCGTCCGGCGGCGCAGCGTTCGACTTCTCGAACAATCTGCCCGAGATTGAGTTCCGGAACGACGAAGGCGCGCACTCGAGTCGCGAGGTCGCGAATGCGCTCCTCCGGAAACGGCCAGACAGTGATCAACCGTAGCCATCCGACGCGACGACCGGCCGCGCGCGCCAACTCCATCGCGCGATAGGCGACGCGCGCCGAAATCCCGTAAGCCACGAGCACGACCTCAGCGTCTTCGATCCCGCGTTCCTCCAGCCGAATGATGTCGCGCGCGTTCCGCCAGATCTTCTCCGCGAGTCGGCGCACGAGTCGCTCTTGTACCTCCGGCGACGTCGAGGGATAGCCGCGTTCGTCATGCGTGAGGCCGGTGATGTAGACTCGATATCCCTCGCCCGCGGCGACCATCGGCGGTACCAAATCCTCCTCCGGGAGATACGGCAGATAGGCTTCACGCGGGCCCGTGAACTTCTTCCGATTCACGATCGTGATCTCCTCTTCCGGAGGGATGATCACCCGTTCTGTGATGTGGCCGATGACGGCGTCGCTCAGGATCAACACGGGCAAGCGATACCTCTCCGAGAGATTGAACGCGGTGACCGTCAGATCAAACATCTCTTGCGCGGAGCTCGGCGCGAGGACGATCGTTTCATAATCGCCGTGTGAGCCCCATCGGGCTTGCATCATGTCGCCCTGCCCCACTAAAGTCGGCAATCCGGTCGAGGGACCCCCGCGCTGTACGTTCACGATGACGCATGGCGTTTCGGTCATGTAACCGAAGCCGAGGTTCTCCATCATGAGGCTGAATCCCGGACCTGAGGTCGCCGTCATCGCTTTCACGCCCGCCCAAGAAGCACCCAACACCGCGCTCAAGGAAGCGATCTCGTCCTCCATCTGGATGAACGTTCCTCCAACTTCCGGCAAGCGCTCGGCCATGCGCTCAGCGATCTCCGTGGCTGGCGTGATCGGGTACCCGGCGAAGAAGCGACATCCGGCGGCCAACGCGCCCTCGGCGCACGCAACATCTCCGTTGAAGAAATGCACGCCCGTCAGAACGGCTGGCCCTCGCTTCATCGCTCTTCCTCCTCGATCCGAACGACGTAGATGGCGAATTCTGGGCAGAGCAGCTCGCACAGCTTGCAATCGGTGCATTGTTCCTCGGCGACGATGGCGGGGGTATGATACCCCTTGCTGTTGAATCGGTCGGACATCACCAAGACCCGCCGGGGACAGAACTCGACGCAGAATTGACAGCCCTTACAGCGTTCGACGAGAAGAAAAACGCGGCCGTGCGACCGACGCGCCGCGCGCGATGACGTTTGAACGGCGGATTCGATGTTCATACCAGTGGACTCCATCCGCTTTGATTCTTTGACCATGCTCAATCGTCTCGCTCCCTGAAGAGCTCGCAGCACGGGTTCAACAGCGTCTTTCTAGTCACCTCCGCCAACATCGAGGCAAAAGACCTCTTGGATCAACCGATTCTCCCTCCACTCATGCTCTTGTATGGCCGACAGGAGGCGCCCGCAAGCCGCCGCCCATGCGTCAATGGGTTGATCTTCGGCGACGTGACGACTTACCTGCAGAAGGGCCTCCGTCTCTTGGAGAAGCCGCTCGTGCTCGGCGCGCAGCGCTTCCACTTGCGGAGTGGCGTGCGGCCAGCGACGGAGGACCTCCTCCATAAACCCCCCTTCTTCCTCCAATTCGAAGTGACGTCGAAGATGGTCCTTGAAAGCGCGCAATCCTTCCCGTAGGGAAGCCCACGAGGAGCAAAAGGTCGCAATCTCCTCCTGGAGTTGTCGCATGAGCGCCGTGAGCTTCTCGTGTTCTTCGCGAATCTCTTGCCCTATGTCCGGCATAATTCCCCCTCGTCCACATGGATTTTGTTAGCAATTGCCGTGCCATGGAAGGCCATCGAGGGGGCCTGCGCTCTGTCGAAGCATTCGGTTCCTTTGCAGGAGATTAGAGGGGCAGACCTTCTCCAAGAGCGTCTGAGGCAAAACGCCGCTTGGGAAAATGCCCACGTGGTGGGTCAAAAGCCCCGATTCTCGCCTTCGAACGCATAGGCCTCCGATCGCTCGGCAATCTGCAAACAGTTCTCTTCGGGCAAAATGGCATGTGTCGCGCTGGGGGCGTCGCCGAGCAGAGCTTGACGGACCGGTACAAGGGTTGCTTCAATGATCCTTTACAAGGGACGCCTATGTCGCCACTGTCGCAGCGAAAGAAGATCGTCCTTGTCGGGAACCCGAACGTGGGGAAATCGGCGCTCTTTCGCCATCTCACGGGGCGCTACGCGTTGGTGTCGAACTATCCGGGAACGACGGTCGAGATCTCGCGCGGTCGGCTGATCTCGGATGGGATCGAATACGAAGTCATTGACACGCCGGGGATCACGAGCCTCGTTCCGCAATCTGAGGATGAACGCGTGGCGTGTGAGGTGTTGCTTCGGGAGCAACCGGATGTTATCGTGCAGGTCGCCGATGCGAAGAATCTGCGCCGCACGCTCCTGCTCACGCTTCAGTTGGTCGAACTTCGGCGGCCGATGGTGCTCGTGCTGAATATGGTGGACGAGATGCGCGAGCGCGGCATCGAGATCAACGCCGACGCCTTAGCCGAACTCTTCGGCATCCCCGTCGTCGAGACCATCGCGACATACGGCTATGGCCTTCGCCAACTCCTGCGCGCGATTCCGCGGGCGACCGTTCCGAAGAATCCCCTCCATGAACGACAACGTGAAGTCCTCGGAATGCCGCTGGAGGACGCCGACCTTCCTGTCGGGTTGATCATCGAGTGGATGGAGGTCGGGGACGCGCGCTTTCAGCGTCAGGTGGAGCAGCTTTTAGGGCGATCGCGTCTCTCTCCAGTGCGGCAGGTCCTGGGGCCTTCGCCCGCTTCCCGAGGATGTCAAGGGTGCTCGACCACGCGCTCGCTCTGTCGGGAACTCGAGCGCGCTCGCGCGCAGTTTTTGGAGCAAGCGGTCCTCACTCTCCGAAAAGAGGGGAGGAAACAGCCGCGACGCGAACTGGCGCCTTCAGCTTTTCGATGGTGGATGGGACTGCTGTTGTGCGGCGTGGGCCTCTTGATTTGGGAAGAGCTCGGCGGTCGCTTCTCATGGCCCACGCCCACGGCTTGGCTTACGCATCTCCTTTTGCAATACGTGGCCGAGCCAACGCAGGCATTCTTCCACGCGCATCGGTTGGATCTCGTGCATCACTTCCTCTTCGGTCGTCCATCCGAACCTGAATACGGCGTGTTGGTTGAAGCCACTCGCGTGCTCACGCTGTTCACTCCGATTCTTATCCCCGCCTTCGTGCTCATGCGGCGCAGCGCGCGCTTCCTTCACCACCTGGGGCGATGGACGCGTCAACCGCTGACTGGCATTCCCATTCTCATGGTGATTCTCATTCTCGTCTACGAGTTGGTTGGATACACGGGAGCGCAAACGCTCGTGGGGGCGTTGGAGGAAATTCTCTTTGGCGCGTATCTCATCCCTTGGCTTCAGTCATTGATCCCCTCAGGGTTCTTCCATGAGTTATTGGTGGGGCCGTATGGGCTCATCTCCATGGGGCTCACTTATGCACTCGCCATCATTTTGCCCGTCGTCGTGACATTTTTCCTCGCCTTCGGCGTGTTGGAGGACAGTGGGTATTTGCCGCGTCTGGCGATTCTGTCGGATCGCGTGTTGCGACTGATGGGGCTTAACGGGAAAGCCATCTTGCCGATGGTGCTCGGCCTCGGATGCGATACCATGGCGACGATGACCACGCGGATCTTGAATTCCCCGCGGGAGCGACTGATCGCGACGCTCCTTCTGGCGCTTGGCGTCCCGTGCTCGGCTCAATTGGGGGTGATCCTCGGAATCGCCGCGGCCTATTCTCCTGTCGTGATCCTCACGGTGCTCGGCGTCGTCGCGTCGCAGCTTGTGCTCGTCGGGCACCTTGCGGCGAAGGTGATTCCCGGCCAGCGGAGCGATTTCATCTTCGAACTCCCACCGCTTCGCATCCCGATCTTGCGAAACATTCTGTTGAAGACGTGGTTGCGCTTGCGCTGGTTCTTGGGGGAGGTCGTGCCGATCTTTTTGCTGGCCACGCTGGCGCTCTTCCTGCTGGATCAGATCCGGTTCGGTGCGCGGACGGGAATCGAATGGATTGAGCACGGCTTGCGTCCGCTTGTCGTCGGCTGGCTCGGGCTGCCAGCGGAAGCCGCGCGGGCGTTCGTCATGGGGTTCTTGCGACGGGACTATGGAGCCGCAGGGCTCTTCGATCTGGCGCGCCACGATGGCTTGACGACGACGCAGGTCATTGTCGCTTTGGTCACGATTACGCTCTTCGTTCCCTGCTTGGCGAATTTCCTCGTCATCGTGAGAGAGCAAGGAGTGCGGCGCGCGCTCGCCATCGTCGGATTCATCATTCCTTTCGCTTTTGCCATCGGGGGCATCGTTGGACGGTTCCTGAGAGCGCTCGGCGCGTTCTCGTGAGGGGGAGAACATCATGGATGTGGACCGGGAATTGGGCGAGTTGCTTGAAGCGCTGTGGACTTTGGAGGAACAGGGAGAAGCGCTTCCGCAAGACATCCGTCAGATCGCTCACACCGAGGTGACGGATCAGCTTTTGGAACGCGCGATACAGGAGGGGCTCATCGCTCGGCAACCTTCTGGACATTTGCGCCTCACGCCGATGGGGCGCTCGGTGGCGATGCCCATCATTCGCCGGCATCGGTTGGCCGAACGCCTGATGTGCGACATCTTGGGCGTGGATGTGGAGGAGACCGAGGCGGCGGCGTGCGAGTTTGAGCATTTCATCGCGGAGGGGATCACGCGAGCGATCTGCACGCTGCTTGGTCATCCGCGCGTGTGTCCGCATGGGCGTCCGATCCCCGAAGGAGCGTGCTGCCGGCAAGCCGAAGAGCAAGTGAGCGCTCTCCTTGTCTCCTGCGATCGCTTGGCACTTGGAGAAACGGCGCGCGTCGCCTATGTGAGCACACGTTCTCATCCCCGCCTTCTGAAGCTCTCGGCCTTGGGTATTCTGCCTGGCGTCTCCGTCAAGCTCCTGCAAAAGTGGCCGAGTATCGTCCTTCAATGCGAGGAGACGGAGATCGCCTTGGACCAGGAGACCGCTCGCGAGATCTATGTCTGGCGCTCTAACGAGGACGAGTCAGAAGAGATTGAGCCGCTCTCGTGAAGAGGCCTCTCCCATGGGGAAAGGCACGCGCATCACCGCTTATTGACAAGGCCGCCGCTGTTTTGCTAAGCTACTTCTCGCAATGCTCCTCAGTAGCTCAATTGGCAGAGCGGCCGGCTGTTAACCGGCGGGTTGGAGGTTCGAGTCCTCCCTGAGGAGCCAATCCCCCTTGGATCCACTGCTTGGCTGAGGTTCGAAACGTTCCTGCCAACCGGTGTTTGGTCACCCATGCGCGCGCCGGAATTCACCTACCAGCATGATTGACAACGTTGGCGGTTTCGTTCAATGTCTTAGAGCATGGGGACTGAGCGACCGATAAGACGATACGCGATGATGCTGTTGGTGGGTGGCCTCCTCCCCTTTGGGTGGCACTCTCGACCCGGTCTCATCAAACGAGAGCATGAAGCTCTTCTGCATCGAGCGATTGTCGAAGGGCTCTTCGACAGCGGGCACGCGCTTCCTCCCCACAGGAGGCGCCCTTCTCACAGGGTCAACCGACCGGAAACCCCTCGTAGGGAAGGGCAAACGCTCTCTTCCGCAAAGCCGCTTGAGCAAGAGCACCCAGCAAATCAGGACACCGAAGTCTTCTGGAGATTGAAGGAGGCGGAGGGATTTTCTTTCGCCTCAGGAGCGCATGCTGCATGGAGCTCGATTCGCCTCCATGCGCAAGTGCTGTCTGTGCGCACGATTCGCATCGGGCTGAACCCAACGCGATTCTCCCCATCTGGAGAAGTTCTCGCGGAGTTCGACACAAGCACAGAGCAGAGGCACGGACGCATCACGCTCACAGCGACAAGCTCGTTCACCATTTGGCAGCTTCTGAACCCCACAGCAGAAACGGATCATCGCCAAGTCATGAGCGCCCCGTCTTGCAAGGGGGTTCCCATTGCCTTTGGTCAAGCAGGGGAGGAATTTGCCTTCACCGCCACATCGGAACAAATCGCCATTGCCACCCCATGGGAGGTTATCTCTCTTCCGGCAGCTATCCCGCTCTGTGTGGCGCCTGCGCCTGATGCTTTTATGGTGGTCACGAGCCTCCGTCGCCGGAATCTCAATCGAGCGGGCAATCCGTTTGAACCACCCCGCTATCGCGGGGTGCTGGAGATTCGGCATACCAGGAGTTTAGCCAGGGCGAGCGAGCGCGAGGTGGTTTCAGACGATCCGGCTCCCGATCTCGCAAGTGATACGTCCCTTCGGCTCATTAATATCCTCGACAGGGAGGAGTATCTCCAAGGCGTCATCACCAACGAGATGCCGGCCTCTTTTCACCCTGAGGCATTGCGGGCTCAAGCGGTCGCAGCCCGCACCTATGCCCTGGCCAACATCGGTCGCTTTGCCAATCGCGGGTTCGATCTCGATGATTCGACACTGTCGCAGGTCTATCGCGGCGCGCTGTCCGAGCACCCGAATGGCAATGCAGCTGTTCAGGATACGCGCGGTCTGGTCGTTGTTCGGGATGGAGCGTTCGTTCCGACGTTTTATTCCTCCTCGATGGGCGGGCACACGGAAAGTAACGAGTGGGTCTTCAACTCGCCCCTGGATCGACTGCCCGGAGCAAACGCTCATCCGGCACTGCGTGCCGTACACGACGGAGATTTCCCTGTCCCTGTGGACCTCGCGTCGGACGATGGCGCATTGCTGTTCTATAGTCAGACGTGGGATCATTTCGATAGTCCGACGCGAAGCGGAAATTCGCGCTACCGCTGGGTGACGAATCGGTCCGCCGCATTCGTCGCCGACCGATTGCTTAACACATACGGCATCTCGCTCGGTTCAATCACAGCGCTCATTCCGCTGCTTCGGAGCCCGTCGGGGCGCATCGCGCGATTGCAAATCGTGGGAACGCGCGGATCGTTCATTTTGCAAGGATGGCGAACGCTGAGGGATTTCTTTCAGCTCCTCAACAGTCCGAGCGCTATTGTGACGCGAGTAGGAGCAGATGGTACGATGCTCTTTGACTTCTACGGTGGTGGGTGGGGGCACAACGTGGGCATGAGCCAGTACGGCGCGCACGGTCGCGGTCGCAGCGGCCAGACGTTTCGGGAAATTCTCGGCGCCTATTACGTGGGAGCAGAGATCATCTCCATCGAAGAAGCGATGCCCTTCCAGGAAGGGAAAGTCATCCGGTGACTCGTCCCCAGAGATCGAGGGATCTCCAGAGGACGTCAAAGAAAAATGGCGAAGGGAGAACCAGGTTGCTTCGCGTCTGATTTGGCACGAATCCTCGGATGTCAGCTAAACTCGATCTTTGTGGAGAACTGGAAAAAGTGCGAGCGCCGCATGTGGGACCCGGGGCGATACCCGTTCCGCTATGTCTCCGTGCGATCTTGCAGCTTCTGAGCGTTCGCGTTTCGAGATAGCGTGAGACGCACCATGACGGGACTCGATTGGTTCATCTTGGGAGCCTATTTGGTGACCATTGTCGCCATGAGTTTCCTCTTGGCGCGGGGCCAGCGTTCGCCCGTGGATTATTTTCTGGGCGGGCGCAAAGTCTCTTCTTGGGCGATCGCCGGTTCGATCATGGCGACGCAGGTGAGCGCGGTGAGTTTGATCGGAGCTCCGGCCTTCGTGGCTCTTAAGCCCGGGGGAGGCTTGCGCTGGCTGCAGTACGAATTTGCGGTACCGCTCGCGATGATCGGCTTGATCATCTTTTTCGTCCCGGTCTTTCACCGCCTGCGGATCATCACGATCTACGAATATATCGCGCGACGCTTCGGACCGACGACTCGATCGGCGCTCAGTCTGATTTTTCTGATCAGCCGGGGGTTGAGCACCGGGGTGAGTTTATACGCCGTCTCGATCGTGCTGGCGGTTTGTCTCGAATTGCCACTTGCTGAAATGCTGCTGCTTGTTGGAGCGATCACGGTGCTCTACACGACGGTCGGTGGCATCAAGGCGGACATCTACTCGGATGTGCTGCAACTCTTCATTCTCGCCTTGGGGACGATTGCCGGCATCATCAGTACGTTGCAGCTTATGGGAGACGCGCGCGAGACGATCGCCTTGATCAGTCCCGAAAGGCTTCAGACGCTCGATTTCAAAAATCACGGATTCGGCGATGGCCAGACCTTCTCCTTTTGGCCCATGCTCATCGGCGGCGTGTTCCTTTACCTCTCGTACTACGGATGCGATCAAAGTCAGGCGCAACGATTGCTCACCTCCGAAACTGTGAAGGGGGCGCAGCGAGCATTGTTGTTGAACGGATTGCTGCGATTTCCACTCGTGCTGCTCTACTGCTCGTTCGGCGTGTTGTTGGCCGCTTTCCTGATCCAGCGTCCGGACTTCGCCGGGATGATCCCTGCTGAGCATCCTGACTATTTAGTGCCCCTTTTCATGGTCGAGTATCTCCCCCCTGGGATCACGGGGTTGGTGATGGCTGGCATTTTCGCCGCGGCCATGTCCAGCTTAGATTCGGCGCTCAATTCGATGAGCGCCGTGACGATGAGGGATTTCATCGGGAGAGGGGGGAAACTGGATCATCTGAGCGAACACCAATCCCTCGCGTGGTCTCGGTTGTGTACCGTCTTCTGGGGGGTCTTCTGCACAGCCAGCGGGTTTTGGATGAGTCGGGCGGAAGCGACCGTGATCGAGCTGATCAACATGATTGGCTCGGTCTTTTATGGGCCGACACTGGCTATCTTTTTACTTGGTCTGTGGACGCGGCGAGCCAATCAAATTGGCGCGATCTCTGGCCTTGCGGCAGGCGTTGCCATGAACGTCATTCTGTGGGGCTTCTTTCCTTCTGTCTCCTGGCTTTGGTGGAATGCTATCGGTTGCTTCGTCGCGTTCACTATCGGCTACGCAGTGAGCTTACCCTTCAAGGCGTCGGTCAGCACGTTCGCGCCGGAACAACTTGGAAGGCATCAGTACCCCCTCTCCCGTCAACTGGTCATCCGTTGGAGTCTGCCGCTTCTTCTCGCCTTCATGGGGATGATCGCTGCCTCGCTTCTCATCGAAGCGCTCGTGAAACCAGGATGATCCCACGGGAGGATTTTTCTCGAGGGGAATTGGGGAACTGCGGTCTCACTCGGGGGACTTCAGAAGTGATAGCTCAGGCCGAAGACCCCATGGTGCGAGCGAAGGAGCGACTGAGCGAAGCCGGCGAAAATCGTGCCTCGCTGGCGCGTGCGTGTGAATTTGTATTCCCCCAGTATGTAGAGGCCACGCCACAGACGTAATTCCGCGCCGGCTGCCCATTGCCATGCAGCGCGCCCCCATTCGTATTGTTCCTGTTGCTTGCCCTCAATCGTGCTCTCGGTATGAGGGATCGTCGGACCAACGCCAAATCGGGTCGCTAAGATCACGCGGCTTCGACGATCATCCCGACTCGGGCGAATGCACCACCGTGCCGCCAGGTTGAAGAGCAGTAAATTCGCGCCATGTGAGATCGAATAGTTCTGGACGATCTCACCCAAGGTGAGTTCTCGCTCAAGCAAAACACCGCGATAAATGCCCATTGCACGAACTCGTTGTCGGGGATCGGAGTAAACCTTCATGTGGATGAATTCCGCTTCGATGCCGAGAAAAGAGAGCTTCGGGATGAAATAGCCTCCGCGGACGCCGTAGTAGAGTGGTGGATCGAACGAACGGCCATAGAAGCGAACGCCCTCGAAGATCAAGTCGGTGTTCAGCGCCGGTTGGGAGATCCTCAAGGCAGAAGATGCCGTGCGCGCGCTCCCGAGATAAGCCGCGACAACCCATCCGCCGCTCCTTGTTGATGAGGGGCGATGGTCCTTCCCAGTCGTTTGAGGATCGGCTCCAACAGCCTGGGCGAATGACGATGGAACAAGCAGCAGCGCTCTGACAATATAGACCAGCAGGAGAATAACTCTCGACGCGCGATCTCCTGCGTCGCGCAGATCTCCCGCTCGACGCCGTGCGTTGAACGCCAGCGCTGAACCGGGGCGCCACTTCATCCCTCGCTCGGCATTATGCTCCGCCCCATAGGGTTTGTCAATGACCCATCCAGTCGACCGGCTCCACGTCGTGCTAGAATAATGGCCGCACCGTCAGGAATTTCGTCAGCGAAGACAGAAACGGTGAGCTGATGGCCGCGCCCGAGCCGCGGGGCCGCGTGAGAAGGAGGGGAATGATGGGGGAAACGATAGAGCGTTCATCCATAGCCGATCTCGTGGAATATTATCGTCGGTCTTTGGCTTTGGAGCGACAAGGGGAAGCGAGCCTCAGTGATCGCGAGTTCTTCGGCACGCAGCGGAGGGAGCCGCGATTTTATCCGGTTGCCAGCCTTGCGGAGACATGGGAAGAGATGCTTTCGACGCCGGCTGCTCAAAAAGGATTTCGGCAGGTGGAGCGTCAGGAAGGGGCGGTGTTGCTGTTCGCTCCTTACTTGGCTGCACTTCGCGATGGGGAAGATGGTGAGCGGCGGTGGGAGCCCGTTGGAGGGGTATATTGTTTTCACGATGCGCAGGGAAAGCGTGTGGATCCCGCTGATCTCTTCATCGGACGTCCTTTGGGAGAGGAAATCAGTGCGGAGGATCTCGCCGCCGTGCGGGCAGCGATTGAAGAGGCCGCGCGCCAAAGTCCGCTGGCCTTGGAACGCACGCTACGGGAGCTTCTTCAGCGGCACGAGCTTCCGATCTCGACGGCGACGGAATACTCGGACATCGTGCCGCCGGCCATCGTTCAGTGCGCGGGGTTTTGGGTCGTTGGTCAACCTTCGTATGATCGTGCGCTCCTTGAGGAACTAGAGGGATTGCGCCGATCAACGGTTTCAAACACGGCGCTTTCGTTTTTACTGCGACCGCCAGCGGCCGGCCATCCGGATTTCGATGATGTGCTGTCGGCGTTGGCCAATCCTATCTGTCCGACGTTGAGTCAGGCGATCGCACTCGCGGCGGCGACGCGTTATCCGTTGACGGTGATCACCGGTCCGCCCGGCACCGGGAAAACGCGCCTGATCGTGGGGCTCATCATCCATCATTTGCTCGCTGGCCGATCGGTGCTTTTGGCCAGTCGCGTGAATCGAGCCGTGGATGCCGCGGTGGAATTGACCGAGCGCTTGATCGGGAAGGGCGGCATTCTGCGCACGGGTAACGAGCACATGCGGACGCAACTTGTCGAGACGTTAGGAGAATTGACCGGACGCTCGCACTGGGAGGCGGAAGGTGAGCTGTTCGCTTCGCTTTCGAAAGATCGCGCGTGCTCCTCTACAGCGGATGGGCGGCTCGTTCATCGAGCGAGTGAAGACCTGCGGTCCTATGGCGAGCGAATCGCTCGCTTATGCCATCGGCTCAACGGTCAAGCGCATCGGCTGCAGACGCTCGGCATGGGACCAGAAGGCGATTGGTGGACGCGCCTGTGGTGGCGTATCCGCTGGTGGCTCCAAAATGGGGAACGGCGCGTGCGCGAGCTGAGTGAGGCGTGGGAGGAGATAATCCGAATCTTTGACGAGCTGGATCGGCGTGTGCTCCCGGCCGCGCGACAGGCGCGAACGCTCGCTCTACGGAGGCGTCTTGAAGAAATGTTCGACCGTGGGGGACCGATGCTCCGGGAGCTGATGACAGCGATGACCGACCCGCGAGAGCGATTGCGGGCCTTTGAGAAAGTGGTCCAATTCGGGTTCCCGGTTGCTGTCACTACGCTCTCGATCGGACAGAACCTTCCACTTTCGCCAGGCCTCTTCGACACCCTCATCGTAGATGAAGCCTCTTCGTGTGATCCGGCTTCGTTGCTACCACTGCTGTATCGGGCTCGGCGAGCCGTCATCGTGGGGGATCCGAAGCAGCTCGATCACGTGACGCGCGAACGATGGAAACGGATCGCATCGGTACCGCATCTTCGCTCGGTCGGGGGAAAGCGGATCGAGGCGTCTTTCGGCGTTTCCGCTTTCGCGCTCATGCACCAGCTCTTGGATGGAGAGACCTTCTGGCTGGCCGATCATTTCCGATGCCCGCCACCGATCATCGCTTTCGCCAACGAAACCTTTTATGGTGGCCGATTGCGGATTCACACCGTTGAGCAAGAGTCGCAGCCGATCTTGGTGCGGCGAGTGACTGGCCCGCATCGGACGCATGGCGTGACGCGCAGCCTCACCAATCAGGCGCAGATGCAGGAGGCATTGGCCATCTTGGTCGAATGGGCGGAACGATATCCCGAGCAATCGTTGGGACTCGTCGCGCCATATCGAGCGTTCGTGGACAACGTATTGGAGCGGCTGCAGAATGATCAAGCCCTGGATCAACTGCGGAAAAAGCGCGATGAGCAACAACTCATCATCGGTACCGCCCATCGGTTCCAAGGCAGTGAAGTGGATTATTTGGTCTTCGCCACCGTCGCCGGAGACAATGCAACGGATCAACACCGTCAGTGGATTGAGTCCCCGAATCTGTTCAATGTTGCAATTACGCGGGCACGGCGACAGCTTCTGATTTTGATCAGCCCTGAGTTCGAACGCCGATTGGTCTTAACCAAGCAGCTCTTTCAAGCAATGCCTATGGTCCTCGGAGCTGTGGACGTAGAACGAGATCCTTTCACTGAGCGGATTATTCTAGAGCTGGAGCGGCGGGGACTTCGGTATCGGATGGGATGCCGGTATCGGGGGGACTTAGTGGATTTCCTGGAGGATCGAGAACCCCCTCGTTGGGGGCTGTTGTGCTGTTCGTGGACGAAGGCCGTGCATCTGACTCCGTTGGATGCGTTGGAATTGTGGGATCGCCAGCGCGCGCTCTGGCGTCACGGGATCTCAGTCTGGATGGCTTTCCCTTTGACTCTTGATCAGCTCTTTGATCGCCTTATGGGCCTGGCTTCGCCTCAACCTTCCACATGGGGATAAGGGGGCCATTTGGGGGGCCTTTTCGGAAACCCGGGGCGAATGGGTCGTTCTTGGAATCCGGTTGAGCGGTCAATCTACGTCTGATAACGAATTTTCTCTCGCTGATTCCTCAGTGGCCGAATCCCTGTGTTCGCGGGGTTCGGATGCAGATTGGTAATGGGGCTTCGTTCTCGTACTGTCGAGCGAGGCGAGCAGGGGGGCGGTGGGTCTGAGTGCGGCAGTTGAACGCCTTTTCCTCTCATCAATTCTTCCAAGGAGTAGCGTCGCGAAATGACTGGGGAGGTTCCCAGGGGTGAGCATATCGGAAGCACCGTACTCTTGGAAGCGCCTTACTCTTTCAGCTCGGGGAGAACGGGTTGAAAGCGGGGGAAATGTTGGGCGGCCAGTCGGCTGATGAGGGCGGCGCCGCGCGCGAGATAGGGGGATGTGAAGCCCTCTTGCAACAGATCAAGACGCCATGGGAAGACGCTCAGGGCAAGATAAACGACCGAACACAGGATCCATCCGCGCAAGAGCCCGAAAAGCCCCCCCATCCCGTGATCAAGCCAGCTCAGGTGAGCGCGGCGTAGGCTCGAGTGAAGTGCGCGCGCGAGCATAAAGCCGATGAGGAGCATCACAAGGTACATGCTGAGGAAGGCGAGCAGATGCGCCATCGTCTCCGATTCGACGAGCGGTCGGACAAGTGGAACGATCCCGCGATAGGAAGAGCTAGCGAGGAAGAATCCCACGATAGCAGCAGCCGTTGTGACGACGCTTCGCGCGAATCCCCGCGAGAGCCCTCTGAGCGTCGAGAGACCGATCGCGAACAGGACAATAGCGTCCACGACCGTCATGGCGTCAAATCCTCGCCGGTCAAAAGATGGTACGCCATCAAATACCGCTGGGCCGTTTGGGTGATGATGGATTCGGGGAGATGAGGCGCTGGGGGCTTTTTGTCCCACCCGATGGACTCCAAATAGTCGCGGAGGAATTGCTTGTCGAAGGAAGGTTGCGGGCGTCCGGGAGCGTACTGATCGGCAGCCCAAAAGCGGGAGGAATCTGGCGTGAGCGCCTCGTCGATCCACAAAAGCGTCTGATCTCGCCAACCGAATTCGAACTTCGTATCAGCGAGGATGAGGCCTCGAGCGAGCGCGTACTCGGAGGCCCGCATATATAGAGCGAGGCTCAGCTCCTTCAGCCGATGAGTCAACTCAGTTCCAATGCGATCAGCCATCTCAGCCTCGGAGATGTTCACGTCGTGTCCCTCGGTGGCCTTGATTGCGGGAGTGAAGATTGGCTCCGGGAGTCGCTCTCCTTCGACGAAGCCCGGAGGCAAGCGGAGTCCGCCGACGGTTCGCGACTGTTGATATTCTCTCCACGCCGATCCGGCCAAATACCCGCGCACGACGCACTCGATCGGGATCGGATGCGCGCGATACACGAGCATGCTCCGAGAACGAAGTGTGGTGCGTTCGGTCTCCGTGAGTTCGTCGAGCGCTTGGACATCGGTCGTGATCAGGTGATGGGGGGTGAGAGACGCTAGTTGTCGAAACCAGAACGCTGAGAGTTGGGTGAGAACGGCTCCTTTGCCGGGGATCCCATCGGGCAGGACGACGTCGAAGGCCGAGATGCGATCGGTTGTGACGATCAGGAGGCGGTCATCTCCGACAGCGTAGATATCGCGAACTTTTCCCCGTCGGAGAAGGGGATAAGCGGTGAGATTCGTCTCCCAGACGACAGATGGGAAGCTCATGGCTTGAGCAACGCGTCGAGCGTCTTCCTCAACTCGTTCGTGTAGTTCTCCGGGTCAGCGAATCCCACATGCGGAGCACCGACGGGCTCTCCGTTGCGATCGAGGACGAGTAGGGCGGGGACGCCCTCGGCCTTGAACTCCTGTAAGATGCGGGCCTCAGGATCGCGGAGCACGGGCAGGCGCACCCCAAGACGAGCGACGAACTGTCGAAGCTGATCGTTAGAAACCTCGGGATCGTCAATGCTGACCCAGAAGAAAGCGACGGGGCGTCCTGCGTATTGATCGGCGATCTTTTGCAAGACGGGCAGCTCCTCTCGGCAAGGCGGGCACCACGTGGCGCCAAAGGAGAGGACGACGACCTGTCCGCGATAGCGCGTCAAGTCCACTGTCCGCCCATCGAGCGCGGAGAGTTGAAACAGAGAGGATCGTTTCTGCGCGAGCGCCCCATAGAGGGCGAGGACGACCAGAGCGAGCGCGAAGATCTTTCTCATGGGCGTCATCTCCTGAGAGACGTACTTTACCACACGGGGCATTTTCCGAAAAGGGAGGAGACGTCATCGAAGGAGTTTCCCCTCGCGACGAAGATGAGCCGCGAGAAATTGCCCCGTGTAGGACTCGGGGACGCGCATGATCTCTTCTGGGGGGCCTTGGGCGACGAGGTATCCGCCGTGCTCTCCACCTTCGGGGCCGAGATCGATGATCCAGTCGGCGCATTTGACGACATCCAGATTATGCTCGATGATGACGACTGAGCCTCCAGCGGCGATCAAGCGGCGAAAGGCGGCAATCAACTTTTGGATGTCGTCGAAGTGAAGGCCGGTCGTCGGCTCATCGAAGAGATAGAGCGTGCGGGCACTGGTCTCTTTGGCGAGGTGGGCGGCGAGCTTGAGGCGTTGGGCTTCGCCACCGGAGAGGGTCGTCGCCGACTGTCCCAAGCGGATGTACCCGAGGCCGATTTGATCGAGGATCTCCAATCGTCGCGTGATCTTCGGCACATCGGCGAAAAAGTGAAGGGCTTCGCGAACGGTCATATTGAGGACCTCGTGGATGGACTTCCCTCGGTAGCGGATCTCTAGCAGAGCGGGTTGAAAACGCATCCCTTGACACTGCTCGCAGACGAGTTCGACATCGGCCAGGAATTGCATCTCCACGGTCACGACGCCGTTGCCCTCGCATGCTTCGCAGCGGCCGCCGGGCACGTTGAAGGAGAAGTGCGCTGGGGTAAGGCCGCGCATTTGAGCCTCGCGCGTGGAGGCGAAGAGTTCACGGATAGCATCGAAGACTTTCAAATAGGTCGCCGGATTGGAACGAGGCGTGCGCCCGATCGGAGATTGGTCCACCAGGATGACGTCATCGAGCCATTCGCCGCCTTCGATCCGACGGACGGCGCCGACGGGGTGATTCCATTCTCCGCGTTGCTTCTTGAGATTGGCGTAGAGGACATCGTAGACGAGGGTCGATTTGCCGGAGCCGGAGACGCCCGTGATGCAGACCATCATCTCCAAGGGGATGTCCACATCAATGTCCTTGAGGTTGTGAGCGCGTGCGCCGCGGATCGCGAGGCGACGCCCAGTCGGAGAGAGACGCTGCGGGGGAATGGGGATGCTCAGTTCTCCGCGCAGGTACTTCCCGGTCAGCGAAGAGGGGGCGCGAAGCAACTCTTCAGGCGTCCCTTGGAAGACGACCTCACCCCCATGTTCGCCGGCGCCCGGTCCCAGATCAATGATGTGATCGGCGGCCAGGATCATCTCTCGATCGTGCTCGACGACGAGCACCGTATTTCCGAGATCGCGCAAATGCTTGAGCAAGCGGATGAGGCGCTGCGTGTCGCGGGGATGCAGGCCGATGCTCGGCTCATCCAAGACGTAGAGGGTGCCGACCAAAGAGGCCCCGAGATTCGTCGCCAATTGAATGCGTTGGGCTTCGCCGCCAGAAAGGGTGAAAGTGTGCCGATCGAGTGTCAGGTAGTCCAAACCAACATCCACGAGGAAAGCGAGACGCTGGCGGATCTCCTGCAACAACCGGCCAGCAATCGCCTCTTCTTGAGGGGTGAGCGTGAGCGAGGCGAAAAAGGCGGCGCATTCACCGATGCTCATGGCGCAGATCTCCGGGAGCGTCTTCCCACCGACGCGCACGGCCAAGGCCTCGAGTCTCAAGCGCGTGCCTTTGCAGGAGGAGCAAGTCGTATAGCCACGATATTTGCTCAGGAAGACGCGCACATGCAGTTTGTACTTCTTCGTCTCCAGCCACTCGAAGAAGCCGCGGATACCGGGGAAATCGCCTTTTCCTTGGATGATCCAGCGTTGGTGCTCTCGGGAGAGTTGGGAGAAAGGGACATCGGTTGGGATTCTCATGCGGCGGCAGAAGGCGAGCAGTTCCTCCTGCGCCCATTCGAATTGAGGTTTCGTCCAGGGTTCGATGGCTCCCTCTTGCAGCGAGCGCTCGCGATCGGGGATGACCAGATTCAGATCGAGCCCGATGAGATTCCCGAAGCCCTGGCAGTTGGGACAGGCGCCGTGGGCGCTGTTGAAGCTGAAGAGCTGCGGCTCGGGCTCGATATATCGAGTTTGACAGCGCGGGCAGGTCAGATGCGCGGTGAAGGTGAGTTTCTGCGGGGGATCGCTAAGGAGCACAATCTCGGCGACGCCATCGCCTTCGCGATAGCAGAGTTCCAGCGAATCGATCAAGCGGGATCGGATATCGGGACGGAGGACGAGGCGATCCACGAGGACGCTCGTCTCATCGAGAGCGGGAAGAGTTTGGAGATCGGTGATCTCCACGACCTGGCCATGCACGTAAAGGCGCGTGAACCCTCGTTGCTGCAAGGCGAGCAACCGTGCCTTCGGCGAGAGCGCCTCGCGGCGGGAGCGTCCGTTTTCGACTTTGCGGGAGAGTGGGAAGAGGACGTAGAAGCGGAGTCCTTCGGGCAGTTGTAAGAGGTGATCGGCGATCGTGTCCGGAGTTTGGCGAATGACCTCGCTCTGGCACGTCAGGCAATAGACGCGGCCGATGCGGGCGAACAGCAATCGCAAATAGTCGTAGATCTCCGTCTGCGTGGCAACGATGGAGCGCGGGTTGCGGCTGAGGGGTTTCTGTTGGATGGCGATTGCCGGGCAGAGGCCCGTGATCTCATCCACGTCCGGTTTCCTCATGCGTTCGAGGAACTGACGGGCGTAGGCCGAAAGAGACTCCACGTATCGGCGTTGACCTTCGGCGTAGATCGTGTCGAAGGCCAAGCTCGATTTCCCCGAACCGGAGACACCGGTGATGACGGTGAGGCTCCCGTGCGGGATCTCGCAGGTGATGTTCTTGAGATTGTGTACGCGCGCGCCGCGCACAAGGAGCGTCGTGTGCTCGCCCATAACCGAGAAAGTATAGATCGCTCCCATGTCCATGGGCAACGCGAGGGCGGAGCATTGTCTTGACCAGCGAGTGTGTTAAAATCTTGCGCGAAGAGGGATGACGTTTCACCGCAAGGGAGGGACCGATGAGGGAATTCGAGAGAGTCGAGGAGGTGAAGGAGGAGAATCCGCTTGACTCGATGCTCTATCATTTCGATCAGGCGGCGCGGCTCCTTCGTTTGGAACCGGATCTGTACACGTTCATGCGATATCCGAGCTTGGAGGTGACCATTTACATCCCCGTGATCATGGACGATGGGCATTTGGAAGTGTTCGTCGGATATCGCGTGCAGCACAATTTCGCGCGAGGGCCGGCCAAAGGGGGGATTCGCTTCGCGCCCGATGTGACGCTGGACGAGATTCGGGCGCTGGCGGCGTGGATGACGTGGAAGTGTGCGGTCGTGAACATCCCGTTCGGGGGCGCAAAGGGAGGAGTCGTGTGCAATCCGGCCGAATTATCGCGGGGGGAATTGGAGCGGTTGACGCGGCGGTATACGGCGCAGCTTCTGGATATCTTGGGACCGGAGCGGGATGTTCCGGCGCCGGATTTGAACACGGACGAGCAGGTCATGGCATGGATCATGGACACCTATTCGATGCACGCGCGGCATGTGGTGACAGCCTCGGTGACGGGCAAACCGATCGGATTGGGGGGATCGGCGGGACGGCGCGAGGCGACCGGGCGCGGGCTTTTGATCGTCGCCAACGAAGCTTTTCGGCATCTGGGGCTCTCGCCCAAGGGGGCGCGAGTTGTCATTCAAGGAGCGGGCAATGTGGGGGGGGTGGCGGCCCGGCTCTTCCATGAAGCCGGATACACAGTGATCGCCATCTCGGACGTGCACGGGGGGATTTTCAACGCTCAAGGCTTGAACATTCCCGAGGTCTTGGAATACCACCGTTCGGAGAAGAGCTTCCGCGGGTATCCGAATGCAGAGCCGATCACCAATGCGGAGTTGTTGGAACTGGAATGTGAGATCTTGATTCCGGCGGCCGTCGAGAACCAGATCACCTCGCGCAATGCCGAGCGCCTGCGGTGTCGGATCCTCTGCGAGGGGGCGAACGGGCCGACGACGGCACAGGCCGATCGGATTCTCCAAGAGCGAGGGATCTTCGTGCTGCCGGACATCTTGGCCAATGCCGGCGGGGTGACGGTGAGCTATTTCGAGTGGGTGCAGAATCGAATGGGCTATTACTGGAACGAACGGGTTGTGAACCATCGGCTGAAGGAGGTCATGACCAACAGCTTTCGCGATGTGCTCGCCTATGCGACGCGCTACGGAGTGAGCATGCGGACGGCAGCGTACATGCTGGCGATTGATCGCGTGGCCTATGACGTGCGCATGCGCGGGATCTACGCCTGATTCCAGAGCCGGCGGAGGGGAGATGCGACGGAGACTCGCACTGGGCATCATGGGGGGGCTGCTCGCGATGGGGATGGCGATGAGCGGGCAAGCGGAGGTGGAACGCGACTGGCAATGGCATTTGATCGGGCCCTATGGGGGAGAGGCGCGGCGACTGGCTGTTGATCCGCGGCATCCGGATCGAGTTTTCGTCGGGACTTGCGATGGGCAGCTCTATCTCTCCGAAGATGGGGGGGAGAGCTGGACGAAGCTCACTGGATTCCATCGCCCGGGATTCTGCGTCTCTCGAATTCTCGTGGACGCTGAAGATTCGAAAACCATCTATGTAGCCGGGTGGCAGGTGCTCGCCGAACGAGGAGGGGGGATTTACCGGAGCCGCGATGGTGGGCGGACGTGGGCATTGCTGCCCGGGACCGAGGGGCATTCGGTGCGAGCTTTGGCGCAAGCGCCGAGCGATCCCCGTGTTTTGATTTTCACGGCATTGGATGGGGTTTTTCGCAGCGAGGATCGGGGAGAGTCATGGCGACGCATCTCGCCGGCCGAGGATCCGGAGATTCGGAACGTGGAGTCCGTTGCCATTGATCCGCGCTCGGATCGAACGCTCTATGTGGGGACATGGCACTTGCCGTGGAAGACCACCGACGGGGGACGAACATGGACGCGAGCGGGAAGTCGAGAGACAGGGATCATTGACGATTCTGAAGTCTTCAACATCCTCATTGACGAACGGGATCCGAACCTTCTGTGGTTGAGCGCGTGCACAGGGGTCTATCGTTCGACGGACGGGGGACGAAGTTGGCGGCGGATGACGGGACTGCCGTCGCGAAGCCGGCGCGTATTGGCATTGGCGAAGCTGGCAGGTCAGAGGGATGTGCTCTTCGCGGGGACGACGGAGGGATTATGGAGGACGGGGGATGGTGGGGCGACATGGCGTCTGATAACAAATAGAAGGTTGACCGTGCAAGACATCGCCCTTCATCCGCAGCGACCGTCGCGGGTGCTGATTGCGACCGAGGAAGGAGGCGTCTGGCTCAGCCAAGATGGGGGGATGACATTCCGTCCCGCGAATCGTGGGTTTTCGAGCTGGGTGATCACCGATGTCCTTCCGGATCGGGAAATTCCCGAGCGCATCTACTGCGGAGTGCTGAAAGGGGGACTTGAGGGGGGGTTCTTCCTCAGCGAAGACGGGGGACAGAGTTGGCGGGTGCGTCCTCTCGGGGGAGTGAAGGCGATCCTTCAATCGCGACGGGATGGGCGGCGACTCTTCGTGGTGACCGATGGGGGGATCTTCTTCTCGGAGGATCGCGGGGAGAGTTGGCGGAAAGGGCCATCTTTGGCGGAAAGCGTCCTGCAGATCGCTGAAGCGAGCGATGGTAAGCTTTTGGCCCTCACCTCGAAGGCGCTCCTTCGATATGAGGAGTCGCGGGGACGATGGGAGCTCATACGCGCGGTTGAGGGACAATCCTTGGCAGCGTTGCACGTTGGTCGGAGGATATGGCTTGTGGGTGAGGGGCGGCTTTGGGTGAGCGAGGATGGGGGCTCATGGGCGGAGCGAGCATTACCGGATCGCATGGGAAGAGTTCATGTGATTCTTGAACATCCGAGCGATTCCGACCTTCTCTTCATTGGGACATCGTTCGGTCTCTATCGTTCTCGCGATGGAGGAAGGAGTTGGGAGCGGTGTGCTCATGGACTTCCTCATGCGGATGTTGCGGCGATCGCCGTTCATCCACGTGATCCGCGATGGATGTTGATCACGGACTATCGCACGGGAGCGGTCTATCTCTCTTCGGATCGTGGGGAAACATGGCGGCGGATTGATGGGGCGGTGGGAGCACGGGCATGGGGCGGGGCTTTCGATCCTCATGATGGAGAGCGGATTTTCGTCGGCTCGCGGGGGATGGGGATTTATGTGGGGCGGCGTTCGGTGCAACTCGTCGAACGAGAAAATTCCCCTTGACTTTTTGGCGAGATTTGAGCAAGATGCTCGCGGACAGATGTGGATGTGGCGGCACAAGCGAATGATCTTGTGGCGAAGGAGGGATGACGATGCGCGTGCGACATCTTGCGCTTGTGGGAGTTGCCGTGGTCGTGGTTGCTGGAGCATGGGCCGTTCGATGGTGGTCGTTCTTTCCCCTTAATGGCCAGATCGCTCGATCCTCGGGGGAGCGATCTCACGCTGCGGGAACGCCGGCGCTTCAGATCTCAGCTTCCGAGATTGATTTTGGAGCAGTCCCCTTGGGCAGCGTTCGCGAAGCCTCGCTGTTGCTGACCAATGTGGGGACGGCGCCGTTGCGACTCGTGGAGATTCGGACCGAGGGACGTTTCTCACTCGTTCGAGCGCCATTGCTGCCGGCGCGGATTGGTCCAGGCGTCGGAGTGAGATTGAACGTGGCCTTTGCTCCTGCTGGACCGGGGGCAGCGACGGATCGGTTGCTCATCGTGAGTGATGCACCTTCTGGAGTGCTCTCGATTCCGCTGCGGGCGGTCGGTATGGGCATGGAGAAGCTCGTCGCTCGGTTTGAGGAAAAACCAGTGACGAAGCCTGTGGGACGTCTGGGGAGTTCGGCCAAGCGCGCGCCAGAGCGTGAGCTGTTCACGACTGAGGTCCGGCTCCCTCTTCCAACGGCCGATCCTGGAGCACTTCCGGTTGCTCGGTCGCTCATCGAGCTCACCTCGTTTCTCAAGGCAGAGGATGCTGGCGCTCTTCAGCTGATCTCTGATGAAGCATCACTTGAAGTCGGCGGGATTTCGAAAGTCGATTTCAGGCCATGAGGTTCACAAAGAGGGTGAAGGGCAGCGCCGAGGATGAGTTGATGGAGCGGATTTCGAGTGCACTCTTAAGGCCGACGAGCCGGGCCCGCGCGTGATCCCTAGAAGGGGACATCCTCATCGCCGGGCTCGAAGCCAGAGATCGAGCTGAGGGGTTCCTCAGCGACTCCTCCCTCCTCCACGGGCTTTCGATCGAGGAAGCGCACGTCCGAAGCCTCGATGCGCAACTGCGTTCGGGGCAACCCCTCTCGGTCCGTGTATTCGTCCAGATACAATCGTCCCTCGACGTAGACCAGGCTTCCCTTCTTGAGATACTGATTGGCGAGCTCGGCCAATCGGCGCCAGGCCGTCACGCGGAACCAGAGGGTTCGCTCTTGAAGCTCTCCCGTGCTGTCGCGCCTTCGTTCATTGGTCGCGACGGAGAAAGTGCATACAGGGATCCCTTGAGGGGTATAGCGAAGCTCCGGATCGCGTCCGAGATTTCCGATGATGATGATCTTGTTGAACGACATAGCCCTCTCCTTGGCGAGATCACCGGCGACGACGGGGCGTCGTCGGACGGGGCTCCTCGAGGGGAACGCCGAGCTGTTGGAGTTTTTGACGAGCGGCGTTCACTTCGCTTGAGGGAACGGGGTGGCGCGCGACGGCGCGTAGTTCGGCGATGGCCTCCTCACGGCGGCCCAACTCCAGAAGCGCGAGCGCCTTCTTCAGGCGAGCGGCCAGCGCCTTATCGCTTTGCGGATAGGTGCGCAAAAGCGCATCGAATTCGGCCACGGCATCCTCATAGCGACCGAGACTATAGAGGCACTCCCCGATCCAATATTGGGCGTTGTCGGTCGTCTCCAGCGAGGGGAAGCGTTGCATGTACTGTCGAAATTGATCGAGAGCCAGTTCGTAGTTCCCCTTGAGATACTCGCCATAAGCGGCGCTGAAGAGTTGGATCGGATCGGTGGGATCAATAGCCGTCGCTCGGCGTTGCGCCTGGGCGAGATTCTCCGAGAGCGTGGCGATGCGATCATGGAGTTGGACGAGGCGTTCGGAGGCCATGCGCAGATTCGTTTCGAGGACTGTGAGGCGGGAGTCCATTTGAGCGAAGAGGCCCGTTGTGCGCGTCTGCGTCTCCCCGAGCGTTTGCTGTAGCGCCGAGAGCGTGCGCTGCAAGGCGGCGACGTTCTCGCCGATCTGTCCCAGAAGCGCGAGCCATTGTCCATTGCTGCGGTCGAAGGACTCCTGCAAATCGCGAAGCTGCCGTTGAAGGATGAGGACCTCGGCCTGGAGTTTGGCGATCGCCTCGAGCTCCTTCTTCCCAGCTTGAGATGGAGAGGAGAGAAGAAGCAAAGCGATCGCCGCCAGGACGAGGCCAGGCGAGAGACCCGATCGTCGCATCATCATCCCTCCTTCTACGTGGTCCGCTGCGATGGCGGCCACGCCCAACGCCAGATGGTACGACAGGTGTAGGGTGAAGGCAAGATCGGCGAAGGCCCTTCGGCGAAGAGCCTTCGCCGATGCTTAGCGTCTTGGGGGCGTGGGATCACCGCCCTGGATATAGACGAACTCATCGCGCCGATTCAAGGCCCAAGCGCGCTCGTTGCTCTCGGGAACGGCGGGGCGCGTCTCTCCGAAGCTGACCGTCTGAATGCGCTCCGGAGCAATGCCGAGGCTGATGAGGAAATCGCGGGCCGCATTGGCGCGGCGATCCCCCAAGGCCATGTTGTACTCTTCCGTGCCCCGTTCGTCGCAGTGACCTTCGATGCGGAAGATGATCGTGCGATTCTCTGGACGATTCAGCCATTCGGCCGCGCGCCGCAGCCGAGCTTGAGCTTCCTCGTCCAGCTCCGCGCTATCGAAGGCGAAGTAAATGGTCTTGACCGCGTCGGTGAACTCGGCCGAGAGGTTACGCGGAGGTGCCGGTGGCGGAGGCGGTGGAGGTGGCGGTGGAGGTGGTTCGGTGACCGTGAGCGTCGCGCTCGCCGTGGCTTCGCCGCCTGGGCCGCGAGCAATAGCCGTATAGGTCGTCGTCTGCGGGGGAGAGACGACGCGGCTCCCGCTCGGTTCGACGGGCCCCACTCCCGTAATCTCTACCGTTTGAGCATCGGTGCTCGACCACCGAAGCGTCGCTCGTTGACCGCGCTCGATGCGCGCGGGTTCGACGGAGAGGGAAATAGTCGGGCGAGGTTGGATGACCTCGACGCGGGCCAGCGCTCGGGCTTCGCGTTTGCCGCGTCGAGCGACGGCTTCGTAGGTGGTCGTCTCTGTCGGCGTGACTTTCATCGTCCCGGATTTGGCCACCGGCCGGGCATTGATCGTCACCGTCTGCGCGTGCTTCGACGTCCAGCTCAACTCAACTTCCTCGCCGCGATTGATGCGGTCGCGCGAGGCCGTGAGCGAGATCTGCGGCCGGCACGCCGACCCGAAGACGATGAGCGAAAGTGGGATGAGGATCCAGAGGTATCGTCTCATGGCGTCTTTCTCCTTCCGGTGAGATGCACTGCTTACCGCGTCCATGCGGGTGAACGTCCTCCCATCTGAGTGATCTGTCGAACGCCTGTGCCGTCAATGTGCATGAGATACACTTCGAAACGGCCCGTTCGATTCGATTGGAAGGCGAGATGTCGTCCGTTGGGGGCCCAACTTGGGCTCTCATTGCTGCCGGGACCATCGGTCAGCTGGACGATCTCTCGCGTGGCGATGTCCATGAGGAAGATGTCGAACCGCGAGGCTTGCGGAGGTCGCCATGCGAAGGCGAGGAATCGCCCGTCGGGAGACCAGGCGGGCGAGTCCGCGAAGCCTCCGCGATCGAGCACACGGCGCAGGTTAGCGCCGTCTACGTCGATGATATAAATCTGCGGGGTTCCACTCCGATTCGAAATGAAGGCGATCTCACGCCCGGTGCGCGGATTCCATCGTGGCGAGGAGTGGATCACGCCGCGCTCGTTGGTGAGTTGCCGGATGACGGAACCGTCGGCCGAAGCGACATAAAGCTGCGTGCTGTTGCTGTCTTTGCTCGAACAGAAGGCGATCCATCGTCCATCCGGCGAGAAGACGGGAGAGATCGTCGTCCCCTGCGGAAAGTGCGGGAAGGGAAGGGGGATGCCATCCGGATAAGACCGAATGTGGATGTTGGGAACGCCGCTGAGGAGCGAGACGTAGGCGATCTTGCGCCCATCGGGAGACCAGGAGGGGAAGAGGGCGGTCGAGCCGTCGCGCGTGAAGGGGCGAACGTTGGCGCCGTCGTAATCCATGACGTAGATCTCGCTTTGGCGTCCTTCGCCGGAGACGAAGGCAATGCGACTTGTGGCGATGCCGTCAAGCCCCGTGAGGGTCTTAACGATCTCATCGGCGATCAGGTGAGCGGCCCGGCGGGCTTGCTCGACCGGAAAGCGGTGTTGTCGGGCGTAGAGTCGCTGTCGGGCTTGGACATCGTAGAGGTAGGTTTCGATGATCAACTCTTGGCCGATGAGCGTCACGTTGCCGAAGACCAGGTAATCGGCGCGGGTGGGATCGCCGCTCCAAGCGGCGAAATCGACCTGCTCGGGATCGGCCGGCCGATTCGAGGGGTGGAGGCTCGGACCGACGAGATTCGCTACGCGAGCGAAGTCGAGGTCTTGCATAAGGACCTGGCGGATGAGGGCGGCAGCCGGAACGGCCGGTTCATTGCGAGGCACGAGATCAGCGATGGCCAGCGACGGACCGCGTCCCGGAGCGACGATGATTTTGCCGATCTCCTGACGAAGATCAGACGGCTGTTGGGCGAATACGAAGGTGCCGATCAGCAACAGCGTGAGCCACGATGTCCTGGTCATGCGCATAAGCCTAGTATTGGAAGTAGATCTCGGCAATGGCTTCGCGAACACCGGGAAGGAAATCCGGTGGGAACGGAATGGGATGCCGATTCAATTCCAGAAGCGCGGCTTCCACACGAGTGTCCACGATGGGATTGCCGCTGGAGCGGATGAAGGCCGCCGGATCCAAACGCCCGTTCACGATCGAGAGAATCCGCCCATCACGAGCGATTCGAACGCGGACGATGACGAAGCGTTGACCGAGGGCAGCTGTCGGCGTGAGGCGGTAGTAGGTGCTCAAGGCCTGTTGGAGTCGCCGACCATAGTCGGACCCGCCCGGGATCCCCGAGCCGCCTCCGGGGCCTGTCCCGAGACCAACACCTCCAGCCAGGGGAAGCGTCGGACCGACGAGCGCGCTGGTGTTCGTCGTCCCCCCGATCTCCTGACGTCCTGTGTAGGGACGCGGGCCCTGTCGGACCGGGCGATCGGTCAGGATCGCCCCTGGTTCGGGAGGTTGGGGCTTACGGCCGGGGAGGACCAGATCGGGTTGAGCATCAGCTTCGCTCTTTTTCTCGATTCGAACCGTCGAGAGGCCAGGCGTCTCTCCGAGGGCTCCTGCGGGCAGTTGGGGGAAGAGTCGGGCGATCTCCCATCCTTCGGCGAGACCGACCTCAATGGCGGACCCTCTACCTCCTTTGCCTTCGGGGCCAGCGATCACGAGGAAATCGGCCGTCGAGCCGCCCAGACGCAACAGGGCGAGCGCGAGGCCAAGGGCCATGTGTCCAGCCACCGAGAGCGCGAGCCACCGATCAAGTCGCCACGTCATCGCTCGACATCCGTGACGAGACTCACCGAAGCGCCGGCCTCCTTGCACAAGCTGAGGACGTAGGCGATGACCCGGTATGGGGTATCGCCATCGCCGCGGACGTAGACGCGCTTCTCCGCGAACCCGGCCAACTCTTCGCGCAATCGTCGCGGCAACTCGTTCACGTTGACCGGCTTTTGAGCCGCGCGTCCGCCGGCGCCGAGATAAATATTCCCATCGCGGTCCACTGTCACGAGGATGGCGTGAGCCGAGAGCGCATGCGGCTCGGCCGTCCGCGTGCGGGGGAGATTCACGTGAATGCCCGTCTGCAGAAGCGGAGCCGTCACCATGAAGATCACCAACAGGACGAGCATGACGTCCACAAGGGGCGTCACGTTGATCTCCGAGAGCGATGAGTGCACCTGCCGGTCAGGACCGATAAACGCCATATTGGGCCGCACTCCTTTCGGCGATCTCGAGGAATTCCAGCGTGAAGTCCTCCATCAGTGTCGAGACCGCGCGCAATCGGCTCACGAAATAATTGTACGCCATGTACGCCGGGACGGCGACGAAAAGTCCAAGGGCCGTGGCCACCAAAGCTTCGGCGATGCCAGGGGCGACGGCCTGGATCGAGGTCTGCGCTTGGGTGGAGAGACCTTGGAAGGCGAGGATGATGCCCACGACAGTGCCGAACAGACCGATAAAGGGAGCCGACGTTGCGATGGAGGCGAGTCCGCTGATACCCTCCTCTAAACCGGCCATCTCAGCTAAGGCGGCGCGCTTGAGCGCGCGCTCGATCGAGAGGCGTTCAAGCGAGCGACCGTCTCCGGCCATCTGCTCGCGCAGACTCTCGTAGCCTGCCCGAAAGATCTCCACGAGCGGACTCGGGCGATAGCGCGAACTCGCTTTGTAGACGTGATGGGGATCGCTCGTCGTCCGGAACAACTCCAGGAAGGCCGCCGATTGTCGCGCGAGGCGGCGAAAGAGGACGTACTTCCTCAGGATGAGCGCCCAAGAATAGATCGAGAGCAGCACGAGCAACGCCAGGACGAGCTTCGCCGGAAGCGAGGCGTGCGCGATGAGCCGATAGATGTCGAACGTCGCTGCCTGCACGAGCATTCGATCTCCCTCACTGAGATGTTCACCCGCGAGAGTCATGATTGTACTGATCGAATCGTTCGACTGTCAATTCGACGCGGGGAAAAGATGATGACAGCAAGGGCGATCTATGATACACTTGCATCCGATGTTGAGGTTTCTGAAGGTCGTCAACATCGCCGTGATCGAGAACGTGGAGGTGGAGTTCGAGCCGGGGTTGAATCTGCTAACGGGAGAGACAGGCTCGGGGAAATCCCTGCTGGTGGACGCCGTCACGATGCTGTTGGGAGAGCGAGCGGGGGCGGATGTGCTGCGTTCAGGGGAGGCGAGAGGATATATCGAGGGCGTCTTTCGCGGGGAGGCGTGGCCGGAAGAACTCCTGGCTCTCTTTCACGAGGCGGGCATCGATGTGGAAGAGGAGATCATCCTGCGACGGGAGATCTCGGCCTCTGGGCGGAGTCGGATCTTCGCCAACGATCGTTTGGTGACGCAAGCGTTCGTCCGCGCTGTGCGCCCGCATTTGGTGGACATCTACAGCCAGGGCGAAGCGCCGATGGCGCTCGTTGGGGGGCGACCGCTCCGGTTGCTCGACAGCTATGCGCGAGCGGATGATCTGCGGCGACGGGTGGAAGAGCTGGCGGCGGCCTATCGAGAGACCGAGCGAATTTTGGACGAACTCTCTCGAGCTGAGGCCGAGCGCCTTCGGCTTCTGGATATCTACCAGTTTCAGATTCGGGAGATCGAGCGGGTTCGTCCGACGCTTGGTGAGGATGAGGAGCTGGGGCGCGAACGGGCACTGCTGGCCAATGCCGAGAAGCTCTTTCAACTGGCGCAAGAGGCTTATGCGGAGCTTTACGAGGCCGATGATTCGATGCTCCGCCAAGGAGCGCGGGTGTATCGGAGACTCGAACAGTTGCGGGAACTGGACGAACGCGCTGCGAGCGCGCTGGAGCTTCTCGAGCGAGCGCGAATCCTTCTGGAAGAGGTTGCCTACTTCTTGCGGGACTATCGGGAAGGGATCCGGTTCTCCCCCGAACGACTAGCTGAGGTCGAAGGGCGGTTGGCGGAGTTGGAGCGGCTGAAGCGAAAATATGGACCGACGCTCCGCGAGGTGTTGGAGACGTTGGCTCAGTTGAAGACGAAGTACGAAGAGCTGGCTGGCGCCGATGTGCGACGTGAAGAGTTGGAGGAGCGGCGGAAGCGTTTGGGGGCAGAGTATCGCCACGTAGCGGGCGAATTGAGTCGGAAGCGAGAGCGAGCGGCTCGGACGTTGGAGCAGGCGGTGACGGCCGAGTTGCGGGCGTTGGCGTTTGAGCGAGGGCGGTTTCAGGTGGCGTTCACGCCGGTCGAGGAATTTCCGGGCCCGGAGGGAATGGAGCGAGTGCAATTTCTCGTGGCTTTGAATGTCGGGGAGGAGCCGAGGCCGGTGGCGAAGGTCGCCTCCGGGGGGGAACTTTCTCGGATCATGCTCGCGCTCAAGACGGTGGTCTCGCAGTGGTGGGGACCGCGCACGTTGATCTTCGACGAGATCGACGTGGGGATTGGGGGGCGTGTGGCCGAGATCGTCGGGGAGCGGCTCAAACAGTTAGGGGAGCGGTATCAGGTCTTATGCGTGACGCACCAGCCGCAGATTGCGCGCTTCGCCGATGCCCACTATCGCGTGGTGAAGGAGGTCGTCGGTGGTCGAACGCACGTTCGAGTGGAGCGGCTCAGCCAGAGGGAACGCGTGGAGGAGTTGGCGCGGATGCTCGGTGGGCGGGAGATCACCGAGGTCGTGCGCCGACATGCGCGCGAGTTGATTCGTGACTAATTCCTTGATTTTTCGAATCTTAATTTCAATGTCGGCGGGCCGACGATGAGGCGCTTCTTCATCGAGACCTTCGGCTGTCAAATGAACGTCGTGGATTCGGAGAAGGCGGCGGCGCTGCTGGAGCGTCTCGGCTATGAGTGGACTGATGACCCGGAGCAGGCCGAGGTCATCGTGCTCAACACCTGTTCGGTGCGCGAGAAGCCCGAGGAGAAGGTCTACACTCGGATTCGGCAGCTTCGTCGTCGTCGAGGAGATCGCGTGCTCATTGGCGTCATGGGATGCGTGGCGCAGTTGTACGGGCGCAAGTTGCTCGAACGGGTGCCGGGCGTGGATTTCGTCGTGGGAACGCAGGCGCTCGCCGAGTTGCCGCAAATCATCGAGCGCCTGCGCGCTCGGGGTGAGCCAGCGGTCGTTCAAACGCGCACACCGAACCGGGCCGAGTTCTTGGAGATCTCCCCGGCCGAGCGGCGCCAGCGTCATGTCGCCTATGTGACGATCATGGAGGGGTGCGACAAGTTCTGTTCTTTTTGCATCGTCCCCTTCACGCGCGGGCGCGAACGCAGCCGCTCGCCCATTCGGATCTTGACTGAGTTGCGAGCGCTGGCCCAGGCCGGCTATCGAGAGGTCCATCTGCTCGGACAAAACGTCAATAGCTATGGCTTGAGCGAGCGGATCGAAGGCGACCGACCTTTGGCCTTCTCCGATCTCCTGCGGCTTGTGGCCGAGCAATCGGGCCTTCCTCGCATCAAGTTCACGACGTCGCATCCGAAAGACTTCACGCCGGAAATTGTGCGCGCCATCGAAGCCTATCCGAATCTCTGCAATTGGATCCATTTGCCGCCGCAGGCGGGATCGGATCGGATTTTAGCTCGCATGAACCGTGGGTACACGCGGGCCGATTATATGCGTCGCGTCGAGTGGATTCGATCGGCGAAGCGAGAGATCACCCTCACGGGGGATATCATCGTGGGATTCCCCGGGGAGACCGAGCGCGATTTTCAGGAGACGCTGCGTCTGATCGAGGAAGTGGAGTTCGATGGCTTGTACCTCTTCAAGTACTCGCCGAGGCCGGGGACGCCGGCGGCGCGGCTCCCGGATCAAGTGCCGGATGAGGTGAAGACGGAGCGGCTGATGCGTTTGGAAGAGCGGCAGCGAGAGATTCAGCTTCGGAGGCTGCAGCGATATGTCGGCCGCATTGTTGAAGTTTTGGTCGAAGGAAAGAGTGTTAAGTCAGAAATTCACTGGGCCGGCCACACGACGGACAATATCGTCGTAAACTTTGAAGATTCAAGAGAGAACATCGAAGGAGCTCTCGTGAAGGTTGAGATCACGAGAGCGAATCCGCACAGTCTCTTCGGGCGGAGCCTCGAGGTTCTCCGTTAACTGGCGAGGGACCTGTTATGGAACGCGAAGTGAAAGTGCGCGGGCTCATCCTCGACCCGGCGAACAATTCGCCAGTGGTCATCCTCAAGGATGTCGCCTCCGAGGCGATGCTGCCGATCTGGATCGGGGTTTTCGAAGCCAATGCCATCGCTATGGAGATCGAGAAGGCCGTGCCGCAGCGGCCGATGACGCACGATTTGTTGAAGAATGTCATCGCTCAGCTCGGGGCAAGCGTCGAACGGGTCGTCATCACCGATCTCATCGACAGCACCTTCTACGCCATCATCGTCTTGGACGTCAGCGGAGAGAAGATCATCGTGGATTCGCGTCCGAGCGATGCCATTGCCTTAGCGCTTCGGACGGACAGTCCGATCTTCGTCGCCGAGCATGTCTTGCGCAGCTCGCGCAGCGTGATCTCCAGCCGCGAGGTGGAGGAGGAAGAATGGCCCGAAGACCTCGGGGATGAATCGAGCGGCAGGTCGTACTGAGGAGGCCCGCAGTGGGCGGCGCGGAGAAGGCGGTTCGATCGGTCGTCATCGCGATCGCGAATCAGAAGGGGGGCGTGGGGAAGACGACCACGGCGATCAACCTCTCGGCAGGATTGGCCCGTCGGGGGTATCGCGTCCTACTCGTGGATCTGGATCCGCAAGCCAACAGTTCGCTCTCCTATTTGGATCTGCGCGAGGTTGAGGTCTCGATCTTCGATTGGCTCATGGATCGTTCGGTGACGGCCGAGCAGGTGATCTACGCGACGTCGGTCCCGAATCTGGAGGTCTTGCCCTCCCGCATCAACTTGGCCAAGTTCGAGAGCCTACTGCTTGGAGAGTTCGACGCTCCTTATCGGGTGAAGGATCGGTTGGATCCGATCAAGGGGCGGTATCACTTCGTGATCGTGGACACGCCACCGACGCTCGGCCTACTCACGGTGAATGCCCTAGTGGCCGCCTCGCATTTGATCATCCCGATTCAGTCCTCGTATTTCGCTTTGGAGGGGACCGACGATTTGTTGGAGACGGTGGAGAAGATCAAGGCGCGGCCGAATCCGAACCTGCTTTTGCTGGGGGTCGTCGTGACGCTGTATGATCGGCGGACGGCCATCGCCCGCGATTCGTTGGAGCAGATCCGGCAGGTCTTTGGTCCGCAGGTCTTTCGGACGGTGATCTCGCGCTCGGTGCGCTTGGAGGAGAGTCCGGCGTATCGGGAGTCGATCTTCACTTTCGCGCCCCAGTCGACGGCGGCGCTGGAGTACGACCAACTCTGCGAGGAGGTGATCGAGCGTGTCTAAGCGAGGACTTCCGGCGAATCTCCGGTTGCGGCATGACGCGCACTTTGTCGAGTTGCTCGCTTCGCGCACGGGGGCGCCGATTGGGCGGATGATCCCCATTGATCGGCTCGATTTGAATCCGGAGCAACCCCGTGTGGAGATCGGCGATCTCTCGGATCTGGTCGCCTCGATTCGGGAGAAGGGCATCTTGGAGCCGCTCCTTGTGCGGCCGCAGGAGAACGGGCGCTTCCTGATCATCAGCGGCGAGCGTCGGTATCGAGCCGCGTTGATCGTCGGTCTCCGCGAGGTCCCTTGCATCGAGATGGACGTAGATGATCAAGCGGTCGCTGAGATCAGTTTGATCGAGAATCTGCAACGCAAGGACCTGACGCCATTTGAAGAGGCGCAAGGGTTCAAAATGTTGGTCGAGCGCTTCGGCTATACGCACGAGGAGATCGCGCGCAAGATCGGGAAGTCGCGATCCTCGGTGACGGAGACCTTGGCTTTGGCCGAGATGCCGGAGGAGATCAAGGAGCTGTGTCGGCGCGCCGACATTCAATCGAAGTCCGTGCTCTTGCAGATTGCTCGACTCAAGGATGCGGATCAAATGCGGGCGCTCATCGAGCGCATCCGCCGCGAAGGGTTGCGTCGAGATGACGTGCGGCGGGAGAAGAAGACGACGCACCGCCGACCTCGGCCCTTCGTCTATCGATATCGCGCGGCCGAGTTTCGGTTGGAAGTGCGGTTCAAGAAGGCCGATGTGACTCGCGAGGAATTGATCGGCTGTCTGCGCCAGGTGGCCGAGGAGATCGAGCGATCGGAGGGCTCAGCGTGATCTCCGGCGCTGTTGCCTTTGTAGCCAACGAGCGAGTCGTTCGAGCCAAGGGAGGAAAGGGCGAATCAGCCGCGCCCGAATCCCCTTGCGCGTGCGCGCGTAGAGTGCGAGGTGTCTGTCTACGTAGCTTCGGACGGCCTGCTCGTATTGCTCCTTTCGGATGCCGTGCGAGAGCGTCAGATAATAATGCTGTGCGATGAGCGACAGCAGTGTGGCCGTCACGTTGGCCCGCAGGGCCAAACGCGCCGAGAGGCGCTTCCAGAACGATCCCTCGGGGGTGAGGGGTTTCAGAGCGATCTCCATCCACGCTTGTGGCGAGCCGGGCATCTTCGGATGATAGAGCCCGGGGAGTTGTCGGCGCATCTGCGGATCCACGCGCGAATCCGTGACGTAGTCCACCAAGATGAGTTTGCTCAGGCCTCGCACGTGTTCTTTGGGGATGATCTCCAGAACGGAGTGGATGTGCGTCATCAGCTTTTGGTAATTGAGATTCACCGTCGCTCGATTTTCGATCTTCATCGCTCACTCGGATCCTCGTTCGAGGCGTTCAAGCCGCTGTCTCATCTCGCGCAGCTGGCGATACATCTCGGGCAAGCGGGCGAAAATGGCCGAAGCGCGCAGCCAGAGCTTGTTCTCAATGGCCGGATAGCCGGAGACGACGCGATTGGCTTCGACCGAGGAGGGGATGCCCGTTTGCGCCGTCGCGATCACATTGTCGCCGATGCGGAGGTGGCCGGCGACGCCGACCTGGCCGGCCAACATCACGTTGCGTCCGATCTCGGTGCTCCCGGCCAGGCCGACCTGAGCGCACAAAAGCGAGTTCTCGCCGACTTTCGATCCGTGGCCGATCTGCACCAAGTTATCGATCTTCACATCACGGGCGATGACCGTCTCGCCGATGGCCGCTCGATCGATGGTGGTATTGGCGCCGATTTCGACCCCATCGTGGATGATCACTCGCCCCGCTTGAGGGATCTTATACCAACGCCCTTCGGGATCGCGGGCATATCCGAAACCATCGGTGCCAATGCGGGCTCCGTTATGGATGATGACGTGGGCGCCGATGATTGTATGCTCGCGCACGGTCACCTGGGAGTGGATGATCGTATGCGCGCCGATGCGGACGTTCGGGTAAATCATGCAGTGGGGATAGATCGTCACGTGGTCGCCGATCTCGCACTCGGCAGCGATGACCGTGTAGGCGCCGATCGTGACATGGGCGCCGAGTTTCACCGTCGGATGGATGATGGCCGTCGGGTGGATTCCGGGCTCCGGTTGCGGGGCCTGGTAGAAGAGCTCCAAGGCCTTGGCGAAGGCGAAGTACGGATGGGGCGTCCGGAGCAAGGCGATGGGGAATGGGGCGAAGTCCTCGGCGACGATCACGGCCGAGGCGCGCGTCGTCTTGATCAGTGGGGCATATTTGGGATTAGCGATGAAGGTCAATTCTCCGGGTTGGGCCTCCGCGATGGGGGCGATGCCAGTAATCTCGAGGTCTTCGCCGTCGAGCCGAGCGCCGATATGTCGGGCGATGTCGGAAAGCCTCATGGCTGAAGAAATCTAAATGGACTCGGCCCGAGAGTCAAGATGGAGGGCGAGCCATGCCGCGCGATCTTGTGCGAGAATTTTTGACATACCTTCGAATCGAACGCGGGCTCTCGGCTAATACCATCGAAGCCTACCGCCGTGACCTGGAGCGAGTGGCAACGTGGGCTCAGACAGAGCGTCAGAAGGATCTTTTGAGCCTCTCGCGGGAGGATCTCCGAGAATTCCTGCGGTGGATGAGCGAGCAGGGGTTCGAGGTCGGGAGCGTGACGCGTTGTATTGTGACCTTGAGAAATTTCTTTAGGTTTCTGATCCTCGACGGCTTTTTGAAAAGCGATCCGACGATAAGTCTTCAAACACCAAGGTCATGGCAAACGCTCCCGAGATTCCTTACGATCGAGGAGGTTAATCGTCTCCTTGAACAACCCGATGTTACTCGTGATATCGGGGTTCGCGATCGAGCGATTCTCGAAGTCCTCTATGCAACGGGGGTGAGGGCCTCTGAGTTGGTCGTTCTTCGACTGGGGGATGTCGATGTAGACAAAGGCGTCCTAGTGTGCCTTGGCAAGGGGAGCAAAGAACGCTTGGTTCCCCTTGGGCGGTCGGCCATTGAGTGGGTGTTGAAATATCTTCCCATACGACAACGATGGCTTGGCCAGAAGACATCGCCGTGGCTTTTCATCTCGCCACGGGGGCGGCCCCTGACGCGTCAGGCTTTGTGGAAGTTGGTCGCTCGATATGGACGTGCGGCCGGACTGGGACAAGTCATGCCGCATATGTTGCGGCATACCTTCGCCACGCACCTTCTGGAGCACGGAGCCGATCTGAGATCGGTTCAGATGATGCTCGGCCATTCGGATCTGAGCACCACGCAAGTGTACACCTACATCACTAACGAACGGCTTCGGCAGATCTACGATCACTGTCACCCCCGGGCGTGAAGGAACATTTTCTTGACATGCCGATCATCGGTGTGCTACAGTCTCGCGCCTGCGAATCTAAAAGGGGAGGCATGAAGTGGCGAACATCCGGTACTTCACGTCGGAATCGGTAACTGAGGGGCATCCTGATAAGATCGCAGATCAGATCGCCGATGCTGTTTTGGATGAAGTCCTGCGTCAGGATGAAGACGGTCGCGTCGCCTGCGAGGTCCTCTTGACGACAGGGCTTGTGCTCGTCGCCGGGGAGATCACCACGACGGCGGATGTGGATTACGCTCGCGTCGCGCGTCAGGTGATTTGCGACATCGGATACACGCGCGCCAAATATGGGTTGGATGGGGAGACCTGCGGTGTTATGGTCTCGATCGTCACGCAGTCCCCGGATATTGCCGTGGGTGTGGATACTGGAGGAGCCGGGGATCAAGGGCTGATGTTCGGATATGCCGTCCGCGAGACACCAGAACTCATGCCTCTGCCCATTCAACTGGCGCATCGCATCACGCGGCGGTTGGCCGAAGTGCGGAAGCAAGGAATCTTGCCCTATCTCAGACCAGATGGGAAATCGCAAGTGACGGTCGTCTACGAAGGAGCACGCCCGCTCTACGTGGACACGGTCGTCGTCGCCGCACAACACAGTGACCGCGTGGAGGCGCGGACGGTGCGCGAGGATGTGATCGAACACGTGGTGAAGGTGGCCATTCCCGAAGAGTTGATCACCAGTAAGACGAAGTACTATGTGAATCCAACCGGGCGATTCGTCATCGGAGGGCCACAAGGAGATTCGGGGTTGACCGGACGAAAAATCATCGTGGACACCTATGGAGGGGCAGCTCCGCATGGAGGAGGAGCCTTTTCAGGGAAAGATCCGACGAAGGTGGATCGCTCGGCATCCTACATGGCGAGATATATCGCGAAGAACATCGTCGCCGCTGGGATTGCCGATCGCTGCTTGATTCAACTCGCCTATGCCATTGGCGTCGCCGACCCTGTCTCCGTCTCTATTGATACGTTTGGGACAGGGAAGGTGAGTGAGGAACGCTTGGTCGGTGTTGTGCGCGAGTTGTTCGATTTAACACCACGCGGGATCATCAAGGCACTGCAATTGCAGCGGCCGATTTATCGGAAGACGGCCGTCTATGGGCACTTTGGAAGACAGGAGCCAGAGTTCACCTGGGAGCGGACGGACAAGGCTGAGCTTTTACGAGAAGCCATCGGAGGGGCGGGGTGAGGGGATACGAGGTTAGGGATTTGGGATTAGCAGCTTCTGGAATGTCCCGTTTAGAGTGGGCGGATCGGGAGATGCCCGTGCTGCGAGCGATTCGGGAGCGATTTGCGCGAGAACGACCTCTGGAAGGAGTACAAATAGCGGCTTGCGTGCACGTGACGGCTGAAAGTGGGAATCTGGCGCGAACGTTAGTTTCTGGTGGTGCGCGTCTGATAATAATAGCTTCAAACCCACTCTCCACTCAAGATGACATAGCTGCCGCCTTGGTTAAGGAACTCAATATCTCAGTTTTCGCTATCAAAGGCGAATCCATAGAGACATACCGCCGGCACGTGAAAATCGCCCTGGAGGCAAACCCCCAGGTGCTCATCGACGATGGGGCCGATTTAGTAGCCACCTTGCTTCGCGAACGTCCCTCCCTGGCCGAGCAGGTGATCGGAACAACGGAGGAGACGACAACAGGGGTGATTCGCTTGCGAGCCATGGCGGCCGAAGGATTGTTGAGATTCCCGGTGATCGCTGTCAATGACTCGAGAACAAAACACCTCTTTGACAACCGGTACGGAACTGGACAAAGCACCTGGGACGGGATCCTCCGGGCGACGAACGTCCTTGTGGCGGGAAAGCGCGTTGTCGTCGTCGGCTACGGGATGTGTGGGCGCGGCGTCGCGATGAGAGCGCGAGGACTAGGCGCCCGTGTAATCGTCACCGAGGTCGATCCAATTCGCGCGATCGAGGCCCTGATGGACGGCTATGACGTCATGCCCATCCGCGAGGCCGCGCGCCTCGGGGATATTTTTGTGACAGTTACTGGGAATCGCCACGTCATTGATCGAGAACATTTGCTTGCGATGAAAGACGGAGCCATCCTGTGTAACGCTGGACACTTCGACGTGGAGATCAATCTAGATGCCTTGCGAGAGATCGCTGAAGGGCCGCGCAAGATTCGGGATTTCGTCGAGGAATATCGAATTCGTCACACTGGACATCGTCTCTTGCTCTTGGCCGAAGGACGATTGGTGAATCTCGCCGCAGCTGAAGGGCACCCGCCGGCCGTCATGGATCTGAGCTTTGCCAATCAAGCCCTTGCTGTCGAGTACTTGGTGAAGCGGCGAGGAACAATCCCGCCTGGAATCCATGTGCTCCCTATTGAGATCGATCGCGAAATTGCTCACTTGAAGCTGCAAGCAATGGGGATTCAAATCGACGAGTTGACGGAAGAGCAACGGCGGTATCTCACCGCTTGGGAATACGGTACCTGACCGTGAAGTTGTAAGATCGAGTCTTGTGTATTCAGGTTAGATTGTTCCCATGGTTCCGAAGTTTGTTGGCTGGTTTCAAGTGGGTGTGGAGGGCTATGGTATCGTAAGATTCATTATCGGACTCAATACGTCGAGTCCCTCGGCCCTCCCTATCGGTATATCTTGACCTTTCGAGGCTCCTGGGGCTACATCTCGGACGCGTGAACACAGTGCAAATCTGTTATGCTGTTATGCGGGTGCGGCATGAATACCTTGGTGACGTTGAAGAGGGCGATGCCGCTGCTGATTACGGCAACCAGCTGCGCCCAGCCGATCTGCGCTCTCCAAAGCTCGACCACATCTATCACAAAATCCGTTGCGAATCTTTCCATCGAACGCCTCATCACCAAAGGTAAAATTAAGAGTCTTACCCGAAGTGGAAGCAGGACCGGAAGCAGAAGATTACCCTTCGCCACCTCCTCACCTCCGAGATGCCATCTTTTCATCCTCCCAGAAACGCAGCTGGTCATCGTGAGGGTGATCAACCATAAATGGAGCGAGCGAAGCTGACCAGTGACCTTACTTGATCCCTTCTTACATAAGAGATCGGCAGCACCGACCGATCCACTTTTTGTGCTACTGAGAAAATGGTGTTAGCATGAATCGTTGGCTCTGCTATGTTGGGTTGTGTTGGGCAACGTCATGACCACTGGCTTCGCCAGGCTGCTCTCACCCTCTTCGAGGAAGATTCACCTCTCTTTACCACCTTGCTTGATCTACTCGGCCGGGAGCTCCCTTTGGGGAGCAATGCCTCGGGGATCAATCCCGCATGTCTTGAATCACGTCCCTGGGTGTCGGTTCCACCTTCGAAGCCCAAAGGGAGGTTGCTATGATGACGACCCGACGCGAATTTCTCAAATGTGGCTCAGCTTTGTTGATCTCACTTCCTGGGATCGACGTTCTCAAAGTCGATCCAGCAAGAAACTTGACTCGGGAGGCGACTATGGCTTACCAAGCGAAAAACTTCGATCATCTGCTGGGGACGCCGGGATTCAGTGACCGGCTCTTGAAAAATCACTTCGCCCTTTATCAGGGGTATGTGGCCAATACCAATAAGCTCGCTGAAGCTCTGAGCGCCCTGTCGAAAGAAGGAAAAACCGGGACGCCCGAATATGCTGAATTGAAACGCCGGTTCGGCTGGGAGTTCAACGGTATGCGATGGCACGAATATTATTTCGGTAACATGGTCAAGGGTGGCCGGGCGCTCGAGCGAGATTCCACGCTCTGGAAAAAACTCGTCGAAGATTTCGGTTCATACGAAAACTGGGAACGGGATTTCAAAGCCACAGGCACCATGAGAGGTATCGGTTGGGTCGTTCTGGCTCTTGATCCGATGGCCAACCGAACGTTCAATACGTGGATCAATGAGCATGATGTGGGTCATCTCGCCGGGACGATTCCCTTGCTCGTCATGGATGTCTTCGAGCACGCCTACATGGTTGATTATGATCTCCGGCGGGCCGACTATATCGAGGCGTTCTTCAAGGCCATTGATTGGACAGTAGTCGCCCGGAGATTCGACCAAGCGCCGAGACTCACGTGATGCCGGGCAGCTTGACGAAAAAGATCGAATTCGTCAAATTCTAAGTTAAGTAAGGAGGAAGAACCATGATTACGAAGCGAAGGTCATTCGTCGCTCTCATATTATTCCTGGCACTTTTGCCTCCGGCTCTTCTCGGTCAATCCAGGAACTCGTCGGGGCAGCAACAGGAAGTGCTGACTAACGAAAGTATCATCAAGATGGTGAACGCCGGGCTGACCGCGGAAACGATCATCCGAAAGATCGAAGCCTCACGGGTTGATTTCGATCTCAGCACGGATGGTTTGATCGCTCTGAAGAAGGCTAACGTGCCAGAGGACGTCATCCATGCGATGCAGGAGAAGCAGTCGGAACCCGTGACCGTGAGCCGCGGGCAGCGTTCAGACAGCGTTCAACCTGTGCCTCAACCGCGGTGGAGCTGGAGGCATCACTGCCGCTGCTGTTGGTGAAGACGACCCTAAGACGACCCTAAGACGCCCTATGTTCGGATCTGTAGTTGAGTGGGCACAATAGTGGTGGGCCCAATGCTTGGATCTTGCCGCTTTGATCTACCGATCGCCGTTGCTCTTCGTGTTACTAGACAAAAGCGGCGATTACCAAGAGATGAGCGATAGCTCTCCCTCTTCCTCCCCCTAAGGAGATCCGCGATCCAAACCAAAAGCTTCATTGACCATTATCAGACTCGAGAATCCTCCAACGGTGAGAAATCGCATATTGGCCCCGTGGTTGGCTTTCCTAAATCAATCTCCGAACTGCCAAGGAGAACGGCCCTCTCTTGATTTCCCCTGAAGCTCTCGCGTAAGATATCCCCGCGTTGAAACAGTGACAGCGAGGATGATGAGCCTTGGGAGATATTCAGTCGGCATCCCAGCCTTTTGACTCGCCTGTGATCGCCTCGACGGGCGAACGGATGATCTCGCTCGACGTCTTTCGTGGAATCACCATTGCGGGTATGATTGTGGTGAACAATCCGGGAAGTTGGAACTACGTCTATCCGCCGCTAGCGCATGCCGAATGGCACGGATGGACGCCAACGGATTTGATCTTCCCCTTCTTCCTCTTCATCATGGGCGTGGCCATCCCACTGGCAATTAGACGGCGCCTGGCTCGCAGCGAGAGCCAGTGGGCGATTTGGGGGCACATCGTCCGCCGCACGGTCATTCTGTTCGCTCTTGGCCTGTTGCTGAACGGTTTTCCCCATTTCGATCTCTCGCGGATTCGCATCCCCGGCGTCCTGCAACGCATCGCTTTGTGCTACTTCTTCGCTGCCCTTATCGTCATGAAGACGAAGGTCAAAGGACAAGCCATCGCGGCCGTCGCACTGCTTGCTGCCTATTGGGCAATCATGAAGCTCGTGCCGGTCCCTGGATACGGAGCGGGCATTCTCGAAAAAGAGATGAATCTCGCGTCCTATTTGGATTCCCGGCTCCTCTCTGGGCACCTCTATCGGCCGACCTGGGATCCCGAGGGGATCTTGAGCACGATCCCAGCCATCGCCACGACGCTCCTTGGCGTTTTGACCGCCCACTGGCTCACTTCGCCCAGGACGATGCCGAAGAAGGTGCTCGGACTCATCGGCGCAGGAATCATCGGCATCGTTCTCGGACAGGTGGTGAACCTGTGGTTTCCGATCAACAAGAACCTCTGGACCAGCTCTTATGCCCTCTTCACTGCGGGGATGGCGTTGCTCTTCCTCGCTGCCTGTGTCTGGTTGGTCGAAGTGAGAGGGATTCGCCGACCGCTCGTTCCGTTCCTCATCTTCGGGATGAATCCAATCACTGTCTTCGTGCTCTCAGGGCTGGTGGCACGTTTAATGGTATTGTACAAGGTCACTCGACCGGATGGCACCTCCGTCCCCCTGAAAACCTACCTGTACGAAACTCTCTTCGCCTCGTGGGCTGGCCCCTGGCAAGGATCGCTCTTCTTCGCATTGGCCTATACGATGGCTTGGCTCGCGCCGATGGCCTTCCTCTACCGCAAGCGCATCTTCATTAAGATCTGAACGGAAAACCGGTAAGGCTCAATCCTTCTGACCTTCTCGTTTCAAGAGCGCCGGATCCACATACGTCCCGTAGCGCGTCGCTCTTCCCAATCGCCAGAAATACTCGTACACGGTTCGCGAGATGTCTCGGAAGGCCGTAGAGGCCTCGTCGCCCATCCCATAATTCTCCATGATGACGAGCACGTAGGGGCGTTCTTTGAGATAGACGATCGCCCATTCGGTCGAGACACCGGGGATGCCCCCTGGCTTCGAGGCCACGGGTACTTCGGAGGGCAATCCCGAACTCACGGCCGTTCGCTTCGGTTTCTTCAAGATGGCGAGAATCTGCTCGCAAACCTCGCGACTGACGAACTCGCCGCGATAGAGGATCTCCATCAAGCGCGCTGCTTCGGCCGGCGTCGAGAGATTCTCCTCACCGCGCGCCGACGCCGCCGGGTCGATCATCTTCCGCTGCAGACGCGTTCGTACGAGTCCCAAGGAGGCCATGGTCCGATTGACGTTCTCCATCCCGACGAGGTCAATGAGCATATTGGTCGCCGTATTGTCGCTCAATACGATCATGAGCACGCACAGGTCGTAGATGCTCAACTCCGACATCCCATCGCCGAATTCCTTCAGGATTCCGCTTCCACCGACCATCTGTGCTTTCTCGATACGCCGTCGATCCGCCAATCGGAAGCGCCCTTCGTGCGCCTGTTTGTAGACCTCCATGAGAATGGGGATCTTGATCGCACTCCCCTGCGGAAACGCGAGGTTCTCGTTGATGGCCAGCCGCTCTCCGCTCATCAGGTCCACCGCGACAAGCCCCATTGCCCCGCGTGCACTGGCAACGATCTCCCGAAGCCGCGCCTCGGTCTTTTCGCGAACGATCTTCACATTCTCGTGCTGAATCGGAAATCCGATGAGGACCAGCGTAATGGCGAAGGTCCCGTGCCGGACCGAAGTCCAAAGTCGAATCATCCGTTGGCGCATCATTTTCTCATCCCTCCGCGAGATTCTCCCCCGAAGGACGGTATTATATCCCCGCCCTCTCGCCAGAACCGATGGCGAACGTCTTTGCCAGAGGCCTTACGGATGGCATTCAGGCAGCGGAGACAACTCCAGGGCTCAAGTCACGCGGCGCCCCATCCCTCACGGGATATGCAAAAGTTGGGATGACAGTTGGACAAACGACCACAATTCGAATACGTGAGCCGGAGGAGGACTACCGATTCTTCGAATTCAATGAAGGCGTCCCAGTCGCGCTCCAGCGCGATTGAGCGCTCCTCTCCTCGAACTATGAAGGACGTCGCTCGCCGGGAGTGAGAGGAGGAATAGCTTGGCCTTCGGACCGACCGGTGGGGAAACGCCCCTTCAGCAGAAAGCCGCACACCCTTCCAGATTCTTGACAGGCTGGTCGCGGCCTGTAGAATGAGAGGAGGACGACGCTATGGCGAAATACATCTTCGTCACGGGCGGGGTCGTTTCGAGCTTGGGGAAAGGGATCGCGGCCGCTTCGATCGGGCGCTTGCTGGAGGCACGGGGATTGCGCGTGACGCTGCAAAAGTTCGACCCCTATATCAATGTGGATGCCGGCACCATGTCGCCCTTTCAGCATGGCGAAGTCTACGTCACCGATGACGGGGCAGAAACCGATCTCGACCTCGGCCACTACGAACGATTCACCAGCGCTCGCATGACGCAGGCGAACAACTGGACGACCGGGCGCATCTACCTGTCGGTCATCGAGAAGGAGCGACGCGGCGACTTCCTCGGCAAGACCGTGCAGGTCATCCCCCATATCACCGACGAGATCAAAGGGGCGATCCGACAGATCTCCGAAGGCGCAGACGTCGTCATCGTCGAGATCGGTGGCACAGTGGGCGACATCGAATCGCAACCTTTCTTAGAAGCGATCCGCCAATTGGGCAACGAGGTCGGACGCTCGAATGCCATCTTCGTGCACTTGACGCTCGTCCCGTATATTCGCACGGCTGGAGAACTGAAGACCAAGCCCACGCAGCATTCGGTCAAGGAGCTGCGCGCCATCGGTATTCAGCCCGATATCCTCCTCTGCCGCACGAGTCGTCCGCTGCCCCCCGACGTGAAGTCGAAGATCGCCCTCTTCTGCAACGTCTCAGAAGAAGCGGTGATCGCGGCGCTCGACGTAGAATCCATCTACGAAGTTCCTCTGGAATTCGCTAAGCAAGGCCTGGACGATCTGATCCTCCGCATGCTGAAGCTGCCGGCCGGCGAGAGCGATCTGCGCGAGTGGGTGAAACTGGTCGAGGCGATCAAGCATCCGGCCGACAGCGTGACCATCGGCATCGTGGGCAAATACGTACAATTGGAAGATTCCTACAAGAGCTTACGCGAGGCGCTCGTACACGGAGGCGTGGCCAATAACCTGCGCGTGAACATCCGCTGGATCGAAGCGGAACATCTCGTCGCCGATGAGCAGTGGGAAGATCGGTTGCGCGATGTGGATGGGATCCTCGTCCCCGGGGGCTTCGGTAAGCGGGGCATCGCTGGGATGCTCAAAGCCATCACCTACGCGCGGCGGACGAAGACGCCCTTTTTTGGCATCTGCCTGGGCATGCAGTGCGCCTGCATCGAATTCGCGCGGAACGTTTGCGGCTTGGAGGATGCCGATAGCACGGAGTTCAATCCCGAGACCCCGCATCGCATCTTCTATAAGCTGCGCGATCTGCTCGGCGTAGAGCAGATGGGGGGCACAATGCGCTTGGGCGCCTACCCGTGCCGCTTGCGCCCTGGTACGCTGGCCGCCCGCATCTACGGACAGGAGGAGATCAGCGAGCGCCATCGCCATCGCTATGAGTTCAATCCCGAATACGAGGACCTCTTCGCCGCCCACGGGATGGTCTTCTCCGGCAAATCCCCCGATGGACGCTTTGTGGAGATCATCGAGCTGCCGGATCATCCGTGGTTCCTCGGTTGCCAATTCCATCCGGAATACAAGTCGAAGCCTTTGCAGCCGCATCCGCTGTTTGTGAGCTTCGTGCGGACGGCTTATCAACATCGGCTCCGTTCGGAGGTGACAGAACCGGAGGCAGAGTCTGTCCGCGCGGAGGCCGACCTCATGGACGCGCGTCCCCCCCATCCCCGGATGTGACGTCTCTTCAAAACGCCATCGCTTCCACCGAAACCTCGCTAGAGAACGGGTCGAACTCGTCCAAAGTGAGCCTTCTTCCCGACATTTTGGGAACTGGGGTAAACCTCGCGCGCCGAAGCTGTCTCTTGGCCCCTCGTCGCTCTCCCAATATCGTGAGGCCGAGGAAGGACCTTCACCTCACGATCGCGGCCTGACCTCAAACGTCAACGTCGCCCACCAGGATTCGTAATCGAGATTGGCCTCGGAGATGGGCACGATGTGAATGAATTTGACGTACCACTTTCCGGCCTTTTTGATTTCAAAACGGGCGATCCCCTCGGCATCCGTCCGCGCGCTCAGCGGCTGCCCGCCTTCCCATCCGGCCAGCACTACTTGCTGCGGAAGCGGTCGTCCGTCTTTCAGACACCTCACCCTCAGTACTCCTCCCACTCGCAAATCCGACGGATGTCCTTCCAACAGAATCTCCACCGGATAACCGAACGGTTGCCGGAAGGTGTCCGTCCGCCGCTCGCCCACTTGGAAGATCATCTTCGCGTATTTCGTGTAACGCTCGCGCGCCCCTTTGTTCAGTTCTCCTCTTTGACGGCGCCAGGCGAGCACGTCCAAAAGTCCTTCATGTTCGAGGTAGGCATTGAATTGTTCAGCCGTCAGCGTGATCTCTCGAGGCGCCAGCGCCACACCCACCACATACGTGCCCGCTTCCTCCGTCTCTATCTCGAACAGCGAATGCACGCTTTCCTCTTGCCACTTCTCCACCGAAACATGTCGCCTGCCTCCAGGCGTGAGCAGAGCGATCTCGACGACACGATTGCGCGCGACGGTCGCTTCGCTCCGCTCGAACGTCCCGTTGAAGACCCACACCCGCGCTCGGGCGCGTGGCGCCAGGACGTAGGCGTCCAGCTTCAAGAAAAGGTCATGAGCGAAAACTAAACCGCCTCCCCCAAACAGGAGGAGGATCGCATAGCTCGCGCACTTCATCGCCTCCCTCCGTCCCTTTGGATTTCCCGCGATTCAGCTCGGCTTCGGATGGCCTTCATGATCCCAGAGGCCTTCGGGAAAGTCAAGCCACGCACGGCAGCGCACCGCCATTCCCCACCTCGCTGAAACCTCTCGCCCTGTTTTGGATCATTCAGAGCGTGAACGATCAATCGGGAAGGAGGGAGACCGCCATGACCGTCGAACGGTATCTGCGTCTGATCGCGGGCAGTTTCGTGCTCGCGAGCCTGCTTCTGGGCTACGTTCACAGCCCTTACTGGTTTCTCTTCACCGGCTTCGTGGCGCTCAATTTGATTCAGTCGGCGTTCACCAATTGGTGCCCGATGATGACATTCCTCCGGCGGCTCGGCGTGAGGAGCAGCTCGTGAGCACGACTTGGGGAGGAGACGCATGAGGCGGTGGAGACGGATCGGAACGAGCATCCTCGCGGGGCTCGTGAGCGTGACTTCGTCCCAAGCGATCCGCGCGCAAGGCGGAGAGGAGGAGCTGACGCTGCCACGCGCCGTGGAGATCGCGCTACAGCGGAACCCGCTAGCGCGGATGGCGATCGCCGGGCGTGAGATCGCCGACGCCCAAATCGCAGAAGCGCGCGCCGCTCGATTCCCCATCGTGCAGTTCAGCGAGACGTTCTCCAACGGGAACAACCCCGTTTTTGTCTTCGGCTCGCTCCTGGAGCAAGCGCGTTTTGGGCCAGCGAATTTCGATCTCCGCTTTTTGAATCACCCTCCGTCGCTCAATGTCTTTCGCACAGCGCTGACGCTGCGCGTCCCTCTCTTCGACCGTTGGCAGACGGAGACGCGCCACGCGCAAGCCGAAGAGGAGGTGCGCCGCGCGGACGCCCAAGCGGCCTGGATCGAGCAGCAGATCCGCTTCGAGGTGATTCGAGCCTACTATAACGTGCTCTCGGCCGAGGCACGCCAGCGCGTAGCTGATGAGGCCGTGCGCATGGCCGAAGCCGATGTGCAACGCATTCGCGCTATGTTCGAGGCGGGATTGGTCGTCATCTCAGACGTCTTGGCGGCGGAAGTGCAACTGGCCGAATTTCGCCAACAGCTGATCCAGGCCGATGGAGATGTGGTGACGGCGCGCGCGGGGCTGAATACGGCGTTGGGACTTCCGGTGACTGCCCCACACCGCGTGGTAGGACAGCTGATCGAGCGCACGTTCGAAGTGGAGGGGCCAGAGGAGCTGATGCGTCTCGCCCTGCAGCACCGCCCCGACCTCGTGCGGGCTCGGTTGGCCGTGCGCTCCCGCGAGCACGGCGTGCGCGGCGCTCTCGGGCAATATCTCCCACGACTTGACCTCTTCGCCACCGTGGGCGCGACCGGGCGCGGGCTGCTGAGCGGAAGCGCCGATTACACGATAGGTGCGAGCCTCACGTTCGAGGTGTTCGATGGGGGGCGCGCGGCTCGCGTGCGACAGGCGCGCGCCGCGCTCGCACTGACCGAAGCGGAGACGGAACAACTCGTCAACCAAATTCGCCTGGACGTCGTGCGCGCATTCGAACACTATCGTTCGGCGCGCGAACGATTGGTGGTCGCGGCGCGGGCCGTTCAACAGGCCGAAGAAGCGCTCCGGATCGTCCAAGATCGGCACCAGGAAGGGCTGACGACGATCACCGAAGTGCTGCGGGCGCAGACGGCGCTCGTCCGCGCCCGGATGAACGCGCTCACGGCGCGATACGAGTACGTCGTCGGGTATGCTACCGTGTTGTTGGCCACCGGACGATTGACCGACATCCGACCGTTCATCTGAGGAGGAAGGACATCATGAAGAGACATCCGCAGCGACTTCTGCTCCTCACAAGTGCGCTCGCGCTCGCCGCCGCATCCTGCGGGCAGCGGGAAGAAGCGGCGGCCGATCGCCCACCTGCCGTCGTGAAAGCGCGCGTGGAGACGGTGACGAAAACTCCCATCGAAGACGTCTATGAGGCCGTGGGCACCGTGCGCTCCCGAACGACGGTCGTGCTCTCGGCAAAGGTCGTAGGTCACGTCCTCGCCGTCCTCGTCCGAGAGGGGGATCGAGTGCGATCGGGCCAAGTCCTCGTCCAGCTCGATGACCGCGAGGCGCAGGCGCAGGTGCGTAAGGCTGAAGCGGGATGGCGCGAGGCCGAAAACGCACGGGAAGAGATCGAACGCGCCATCCGCGCGGCAGAATCGGCGCGCGAGGCTGCGCGCGCACACGCGGATCTGGCCGCGGCGACATTTCGCCGCTACGAGGCTTTGCTCGAACGCCGTTCGGTGAGCGCACAAGAGTTCGATGAGGTGCGGGCGCGTTATCGAGCGGCGATGGCTGAGGTCGAGCGCGCCGATGAACTGCTCCGCTCGCTTCGCGCGAAGCGCGAGCAAGTCGCGGCCAAGATCGAGCAGGCGCGAGCTGATCTGACCGCCGCGCAGGTCGCTCTCACCCACACGCGCGTGACCGCCCCCATAACCGGCCTGGTCACGGCGAAGTCGATCGAGGTGGGCATGCTCGCGACGCCAGGCACGCCACTGCTCACCATCGAGGACGACACCCGATATCGCTTGGAGGTCACCGTCCCCGAGTCGCAGATCGCGGCCGTGCGCTTAGGAGACGCCGTGCCTGTGGAGATTGATGCCTTAGGGTCGTCTCCGCTTCTCGGGCGCGTCGCCGAGATCATCCCCGCGGCTGATCCCATGAGTCGCAGCTACACGGTGAAAGTGGATCTGCCGACCGATAGGGCCGCCGCGCTCCGGTCGGGACTTTATGGAAAGGCGCGATTTCGGATCGGACAGCGGCGCGCGATCACGATCCCCCGAGCGGCTGTTCTCGAACGCGGCCAGTTGATCGGTGTGTATGTCGTGGAGGATTCAAACCAGGTGCGATTTCGCCTCATCACGCTGGGGAAGGTCCATGGCGATCGCGTGGAAGTCCTCTCAGGACTCACGGAGGGGGAGCGAATCGTCGCAGAAAATCCTCACGTCGTTCGTGAGGGAAGTCGCGTGCAACCGTAAGGAGAGGGTGAAGGATGAGGAACGGCCTTGGGCTCGCCGGAAAATTGGCGCACGCCTTCAGCGATTCTAAACTCACTCCGCTGCTGATGGCGGCGGCGATCCTGCTGGGCGCGGGCGCGACGTGGCTTCTGCCCCGCGAAGAGGAGCCGCAGATCGTCGTCCCCATGATCGACATCTTCGTCCAGATGCCCGGCGCATCCGCGCGCGAAGTGGAAGAGCGCGTGACCAAGCCGATGGAGAAACTGCTCTGGGAGATCCCCGGCGTCGAGTACATCTATTCGACCTCGGCTCCGGGATATGCACTGGCCATCGTTCGGTTTCGCGTGGGCGAAGACGAAGAGCGCAGCATCGTGCGGCTCAATCAGAAGATGTTCGCCAACTTCGATCTCATCCCCCCAGGAGCGAGCCCGCCGCTCATCAAGCCGCGCTCCATTGATGATGTGCCGATCCTGGCGCTCACGCTCTGGAGCGAACGCTACGATCACTTCACGCTGCGACGGTTAGCCGCTCAACTTCATGATCAGATCAAGGAGATCGAAGACGTCTCAGAGGTGAAGATCATCGGAGGACAGCGTCGGCAGGTGCGCGTGTTGCTCGATCCGGCGCGCCTGGCGGCTTATCATCTGGATCCCGCGCTCGTGGCGTGGCGCGTGGAGCAAGCGAATCAGCAACTGCCCGCGGGAAGTTTCTCCACGGGGAACCGAGAGCTTCTCGTCGAAACGGGCGGCTTCCTGCAAAACGCCGAGGACGTCAGCCGCATCGTCGTCGGGGTTTTCGGCGATCGTCCCGTATATCTGCGCGACGTTGCGCGGATCGTGGACGGACCGGAAGAGCCCGCCGACTACGTCCTCTTCGCGCATGGTCCGGCCGCCCGATTCAGTCATCAGCTCGGGACGACAGGAGGACCTCGCGAAGGGATCTGGCCAGCGGTCACGCTCTCCATTGCGAAGCGAAAGGGAACGAACGCCATTGAGATCGCGGATCGCGTGCTCGCGAAGGTCACGGCGTTGCGCGGGACGCTCATCCCGAACGATGTGCAGATCACCGTCACGCGCAATTACGGAGAGACGGCGACGGAGAAATCGAACGAACTGCTCTTCCACATGCTGATCGCCGTCCTCTCGGTCTCCGCGCTCATTGGACTGGCGCTCGGCCTGCGCGAAGCCGGGATCGTCGCCATCGCCATCCCGGTGACGCTCGCGCTCACGCTCGCCGTCTTCTACCTGTCCGGATACACGCTCAATCGAGTGACCCTGTTCGCCCTCATCTTCTCGATCGGCATCCTGGTGGATGATGCGATCGTCGTCGTTGAGAACATCATTCGCCACTACCGCTTGCCGGAGAATCGCGGTCGCCCGATCCGCGAGGTCATCGTGAGGGCCGTGGATGAGGTGGGAAATCCCACAATCCTGGCGACGCTCACCGTGATCGCGGCGATCCTGCCCATGGCCTTCGTCCGCGGATTGATGGGGCCTTATATGCGCCCGATCCCGATCGGGGCCTCGGCGGCCATGCTCTTCTCTCTGCTTGTGGCCTTCATCGTGACCCCATGGGCGAGTTTGCGCTTCCTCCCCCGCGAAGCCGGAGTGACGACGCACGAAGAGGGATGGACGACGCGCCTCTATCGCCGAGCGATGACCCCGCTGATCCACAATCGGCGCTGGCGCATAGGATTTCTCCTCGGCGTCCTCGTCTTGCTGCTCGCTTCGCTCGCGCTGCTGCCTCTGAAGGTCGTGCGCGTGAAGATGCTCCCCTTCGATAACAAAAGCGAGTTTCAAATCATCATCGACATGCCAGAGGGGACGACGCTGGAACACACGGCTCGCGTCACGCGGGAGATCGGCGAGTACTTGCGCACGGTGCCGGAAGTGACCGATCTGCAGATGTATATCGGGACGGCCGCCCCGCATAATTTCAATGGACTGGTGCGCCACTATTTCCTCCGGCGAGGGCCGAACGTGGCGGACATTCAGGTGAACCTCATGCCGAAAGGCGAGCGCGAGGCGCAAAGCCACGACATCGCGCGGCGCGTACGTCCGCCGATTCAGGAGATCGCCGCGCGATACGGGGCGCGGGTGAAGATCGCCGAAGTCCCTCCGGGCCCCCCCGTGTTGCAAACGCTCGTCGCCGAAGTCTACGGCCCCGATTACACGCGCCAGATCGAAATCGCGCGCCAGATCCGCGAACTCTTCGAGCGCACGCCGGGCGTCGTGGATGTGGACTGGTTCGTCGAGGATGATCAGCCCAAATATCGCTTCGTCGTGGACAAAGAGAAAGCGGCCCTCAATGGGATCTCAACCGAGCAGGTCACGCGAACCCTGCGATTGGCGTTGGAGGGGCTCCCCGTCGGCCTGCTCCATCAGGCATCGGAGAAGGAAGACGTGCCGATCGTCCTCCGTTTGCCTCGCGAGGAGCGCTCCAGTTTGACCGACTTGCTCTCGTTGAAACTCGCGGGAGCGACAGGCCGGCTCGTTCCCCTCAGCGAACTGGTGCGGGTTGAAGAGGTCGTAGCCGACAAGAGCATTTACCATAAGAACCTGATGCCCGTCGTCTATGTGACCGCCGACGTGGCGGGCGAAGAGGAGAGTCCGGTCTACGCCATCCTGAAGCTCAACCGCGCCATCGAGGAATTGCGTCTCCCCGAAGGATATCGGCTCGAACGTTACGTCGCGCGCCAACCGTTCCTCGCCGATCGCTACGCGATGAAGTGGGATGGAGAATGGCACATCACCTACGAAGTCTTCCGCGATCTCGGCTTGGCCTTCGCCGCCGTCCTCGTGCTCATTTATATCCTCGTGGTCGGATGGTTCCAATCCTTCAAGACCCCGCTCACGATCATGGCCGCTATCCCCTTCTCCCTCGTGGGGATCTTGCCGGCGCACGCGGCGCTCAATGCCTTCTTCACCGCCACCTCGATGATCGGCTTCATCGCAGGGGCGGGTATCGTCGTGCGGAATTCCATCATCCTCGTCGACTTCATCGAGCTTCGACGGCGACAGGGCGTCCCCCTAGCCGAAGCCGTGATCGAAGCGGGCGCCGTGCGCTTCCGTCCCATGATGTTGACGGCGGCGGCTGTTGTCGTCGGCTCAGCCGTCATTCTCTTCGATCCCATCTTTCAAGGGCTCGCCCTCTCGCTCATGGCCGGCGAGGTGGCGTCGCTCTTGCTCTCGCGCATGGCCGTGCCCGTGCTTTATTACCTGAGCGAGCAGCGCGCGCTTGAGCGACCGGCGGGAGAGCCCACGGGGCTTGGCGAGACGAGAATGGAGGCAACCTATGACCACTGATTCCACGGCCATCTTTCCCCCACGACGTATCCTCTGTCCGACGGATTTCAGCGAGCTAGCGACGTTCGCCCTCCGGTACGCGGCGGAACTAGCCCGCTGCTCGAAGGCCTCGCTACTGGTGATGCATGCCGATCCTTTCCTCCCCCCTCCTTATCTCACGGCGGGACAGTTCGAGGAAATGCTCCAAGCCCTGGAGCGCACGAAGGCGGCGACGCGTCGCTATCTCACCGAATACGTGCGAAACGTCGTGGGGACGGAGCCCGATGTGGAACCCCTGCTCGTGGAGGACACCCCTGCGCGAGCGATTCTCGAAACCGCTCGGCAACGCGAGGCCGACCTGATCGTCATGGGCACTCATGGACGCAGCGGACTGAGCCGCGTGATGCTCGGTTCGGTCACCGAGCGCGTTCTGAGAGAGAGCGACCGACCCGTGCTGACCATTCGATACAAGGCAGAGGCATTGCCGACCCCCCACGTCTCCGTCCGGCATCTCCTATGCCCAGTGAATTACACGCCCATCGCGCGCACGGCCCTGCAGCATGCCGTCGCCATCGCCCGGTGCTTTAACGCGGAACTCACGGTCGTGCACGTTTTGGAGGACGAGGCACAAAAAGCCTCCGACCGGGAGGCGCTCGCTCGCCTCTGCGAATGGGTTCCGGAAGACGTACGCGCGCACTGCCAAATGAAAGAGCTCATCCGACGCGGGAATGCCGCGGAGCAAATCATCGAGACGGCGCGCGCCCTCGGAAGCGATATGATCGTCCTGGGAGCCCATCATAAGCGCTTCTTCGACGCAACCGTGATCGGGACGACGACCGTGCGCGTCACCCGACATGCGCCCTGCCCCGTGCTCGTCGTCCCGGGTCGGGAATGAAGAGATTCAAGAGCCCACAAAACAAGCGGCACGCAGCCGCTCGGGAAGACACTCGGGGGAAGAAACTCAATGCGACGATCGTCGCAGTGTCCTCACTCTCCCATCTCGCGCTTCAGGCGACGGCGCAGCCGCTTTCTCGCCAATGCCTCCTTCAATCGCCGCTTCTCGCCCGGCTTCAGGTAGAAGGAATGCTTCTTGATCTCTTTGATGATGTCCTCCTGCTGCACCTTCCGCTTGAAGCGCCGAAGAGCGCTCTCGATGGACTCTCCTTCGTTGACGATGATCAGCGCCACTCTCTCCCTCCTCAAAACCCTTCGTTTGCAAGGGAAACTTATATCAGCTCCATCTCCGCTCTGTCAAGAAAATCCCCGTCGCAAGATGGGCCATGTGCCCCAAAAGCTCTCGGCGAGTCCGCTGAGAGCACCTCGTCTGACGCGACGGCCTTTCGGCCAGACATGCCCTCGCCAGCGTTGGCGCGAGATCCGAGAAAGATCGTTGCCTTTCCCTACTACGCCCATACCGCTCCCTGGCCCTGAAGAATCACGAGGGTTCGACAGACAGGGAGAGAGAGTCCGCTTCCCTATAGCGGAATTGACCGCCCTAATCAAGAGGAGAGCATGCTACGCTCATTGACACGACGCCGCATGATCTCTGACCCGCCACGAGAATGGCCGGTCACTGGCTCTCAATCCAAGCTCGAGTCCGAATTTTGTTGTCGTCTCACACCGGATGGCTCACAGGGCATATGCCCCGTGACGTGGTGCCCACCCCTGGGAGCGCGTGAACCACCACCACGAAGGTGAACGATGAACAAGCGACTGGCTCTCGCATTCTGAGAATCTCCTGGCGCGATTGTAGAGCGCTCGGCGAACAATGCCGATCTCCGCGAAGATTCGCATTCCCGGTTTTGATTCGATGCCTATCTATTGACAAATCCTCCCGTCCTGCCTTACTCTCAGCGCCTCATGAACGTCTATCTTGGCGTCGTCTTAGTGTATTTGACTTTTCTGACCGGCGTCAGCCTCTACGCCTCGCGCATCGTCAGGACTGAGGTTGATTTCATGGTCGCCGGGCGGAAACTGAGCGCGCCAGTGCTCGTCGGCACGCTGCTGGCGACGTGGATCGGCTCGGGCTCGATCATCGCAGGAGCGGGCTTGGCTTACCGCGAAGGCTTCGCCGCGCTATGGTTTGACGCGGGCGTGTGGGTCGCCCTCATCGTGATCTACTTCATCGCAGGCCGAGCGCGAAAGCTCGAACAGTTGACCGTCCCCGATGTCCTCGAATTGCGCTACAACCGATGGGCGCGGCTTCTGGGCACGCTCGTGACGATCGTCGCCTATACGGTGATCGCCTCATATCAATTCCGCGCGGGTGGATTAGTTCTGAACATCGTCACCGGCCTCGATCCGGGGACGGGCACGCTCATCACCTTCCTCTTCGTGACGGCGTTCACGGCGACGGCGGGCTTGCTCTCGATCGCCTACACGGACATCTTCAACGGCATCTTGATGCTCGGAGGCATCTTCTTCGCCTATCCATTCCTCATCGCTCGCGCGGGCGGATGGGAAGGCGTGCGAGAGCGTCTGACGGCCCATTGGGGGGAAGCTATCGCCGCCGAACGCTTGAGCCTCATGGGGCGCTTCACCGTGACGGAAGCGCTCGCGTATGCGCTGCCAACGCTGCTACTGATGCTCGGTCTGGCCAACATGTATCAGCGCTTCTTCTCCGCTCGCGATGCTCGCGCCGCTCGTCACGCCGTCGTCGGATGGATCATCGGGACGGTGTTCATCGAGACGATGATCATCGTGCTCGCCGTCATCGGCTCGAGCCTTTTCCCCGAGCTGGCGGCGGGACGAAGCGAGCAAGTGCTCCTGTACGCGGCGCGCGAAGGCCTTCCCGTGGTGGCCGGCTGCGTCTTGCTGGCGGCGGCCGTCGCCATCATCGTCTCCACCGGGGATAGCTTCCTCCTGGTTCCCGCCACCAATATCGTTCGAGACATCTATCAGCGATTCCTCAATCCGCACGCGACCGAGCGGCAGATCGTGCTCTACTCCCGCCTCGCGGTCATCGCCTTGGGCGTCGCGGGGTACATCCTCATCCAATTTTTCGAGACCGTGCTTCGAGCCGCGCTCTTCTCCTACACGATGTACGGCGTGGGGATCACGCCAGCGCTTTTGGCCTGCTTCCTCTGGAAGCGCGCCACAACAACCGGTGGCATCGCTTCCATCCTCGGCGGGATGCTCGTGACGCTCATTTGGCATTTCGCTGGCCTCACCGAGCGGACGGGGATCGAGACGATCTATCCGGCGCTAGCGATCTCGCTGCTCGGTCTGATCGTGGGCAGCCTGCTCACCCCGCCCCCGCCCGAGGAAAAGTGGAAACCGTTCTTCCAATGAACCCGCCGCGCGCCGCTGAATGTGCTACACTATCCCTTATGATGCGGGCGCGTGACAAAAGGAGCGTGAGCGGCGCTGTCCTCGCGCTACTCTGGGGGTATCTTCTCTGCCCTTCGCTGGGGCAGCAAAAGCCTCCCGTGCCGACTCCGCCCCCGTCGGAACAGGAAGCGACCGTCTCTTTGGAGAGCACCTTGGTGGACGTCATCTTCACCGTCACCGACGAACGAAACCGACCGATCACCGACCTGACGCGCGATGACGTGCGCATCTTGGAGGATGGTGTGGAGCAGCGGATCGAATTCTTCGGGCGGACCCAGGATCTGCCGATGCTCGTCGCTCTGGCTGTGGATTTCAGCGGGAGTCAGGAATTCAATTGGCCAAAAGAGCGGGCGGCAGCCGAGCGCTTTTTCTCCCGATTCTTCCGCTGGGGGAAGGACTATGCCGCGCTCCTCACGTTCCGCAGCGCGACGTATCTCCACTGCGGCCTGACGAGCAACGAAGGCCGATTGCAAGAGGCCCTGCGAAGGCTCGTGCGCGAGGACACGGGATACGCAAGTCAGGGGACGGCTCTCTACGACGCGGCCTATATCGCCATCGAGGAAGTCCTCGACGGCACGATGGGACGACGCCTGCTCAATCGCTATGACCATCGCGTTCGGCGCGCTCTCATCCTCATCACCGACGGTCACGATACGAGCAGTCGACGATCCGAACAAGAAGTGATCGCGCGAGCGCAGCGCGCCGGCATTCTGATCTACGCCATCGGCTTGAGCGATTCCTTCCGCTTCGCGGATGTCAACGCGCGCACCCTCGATGCCCTCACCACGCTGACGGGCGGACGCGCGTATTATCCGGAGAATGAACGCGCACTTGAGGAGGCGTTCCACCGTATCGCCGAGGATTTGAGCAGTCAGTTTCTGGCCGCCTATTATCCGACGAACACCGCGCGCGATGGGAGCTTTCGCCGCCTCCACGTGCAGATCATCGGGCGCCCCAACCTAACCGTGCGCCATCGCGCGGGATACTTCGCGCCGAAAGCCCCGTAGCGCGTGGAAAGGAGCAGTGCGATGACGCGATGGCCATTGATCATCTGGGCTCTCTGGATCCCCCTTCATGCCGGGACGTTCGCCCAAGAGCGGAGCGACTTCGTCTTTCGCGCGACGGCGGCGACGTTCCCCTCCGATCGCAAGGTCGAGCTGAGATTGCGCGGGACGACGCGCTACAGTCGCACCTCGGGCACGGCGACAGTCCATTATAAGGATGGGATCGCGCGACTCACGATCACAGTGAAGGACCTCGATCCGCCGACCCATCGACAATACACGACGTACGTCTTCTGGGCCGTCACGCCCGAAGGGCTTGTGGAGAACATCGGAGAATTTCGTCCGCGAAAGACGAGCATCCTTCGCATCTTCGCGCGCTCGTGGGGAGGAACGATCGAGACGGCGACGCGGCATCGCACATTCTGTCTGGTGATGACAGCCGAACCGCATTTCCTCGTGGAAGCTCCGAGCCGCGAAGTCGTGCTGGCGAGCCTCCCTCCCGATGAGAAAGAGGGATTGGAGACCGAGCCCGTAGAAGTCCACTTTCGTGGCGATATCGGCATGGAGAGCGTTCCCTGGCGAGAGGAGCGCGTGAGCACGGAGCGCGACCGCGAGATGCCGGTCGAGCTGCTCGAAGCGCGGCGCGCGTTGGACCTCATCCGATTCTTCCGAGTCAGCGAACACGCCGATCAGGAGGCTCGCCGAGCGGAAGCGCTTTTGGAGGAAGCCGAGCGCGCTTTCGAGCGCGGTTTCGACGAGCGGGCAGCCATTCTGGCGCGGCGCGCCATCGTCATGTCGGAGATCGCGCGCCGACTCGCTCGCGAACGGCGAGAAGCTGCCGAACAACGACAGCGCGAGATGGCGCTCGCCGATCTGGACGATCAGGTGAAGGAGCTGCGCGAGAATCTCAACCGCATCACCATCGAGCGCGATGAACTCCGCCGACAGTTGGAGGAGCGCGAGCGCGACCTCCGCGACATGCACGCTCAGCTCGAAGGGGTACGCGCGGCGCTCGCGCAAGCGGAACGACGCGCGGCTCAAAGTGCCGAATCCGAGAGACGCTATCGAGAGGAGATCGAGCGACTCTCTCGACAGCTCATCGAGGAGCAAACGCGGGCGAGAACCCTCGCGGAAGAATTGCGCGTCCTGCGCTTGAGCAGCATCTCCATCAACGAGCATCGCGCGAAACTGGCCCTCGCGCGCGTCGCGGAGACGCGCGACGAGGACGATCGCTTCATCCTCGTCTTGCCGAACGAGGAGCTTTTCGTCCCGACCCGAACGCCGGGTACACCGCAGCTCAGGCGGGATGTCTTACCGAAGCTCGATTACATCGCCACGATCCTGGCGACGTTCTCCTTGGGGACCTATGTGATCGAAGGACACGTGAGTGGGCCCGGATCGCCGGAGCGACTCAAGGCGCTCTCGGAGGCAAACGCCGCGGCCGTCGCCGCCTACCTTATGTCCAAAGGCGTGCCGAGCGAATTGCTGAAGCCGATCGGTCGAGGTGCGGAAGCCCCTCTGGAGAAAGGGACGGCTCCCCGCGCGCATCGCCGCAATCAACGCGTCGAGATCATCATCTCGTCTCCAAGCTCGACGAGCTCACCCTCACGCCCCACTTCCAGCGCGGGAGTGAGATGACCCTCGAGCCTCACGGTGAGGTGATCACGCGGAGGAGGCTCCCGTCATCCACCCTCCAGAGGCGAATCGTTCGATCCCTCCCGCTCGAAGCCATGAAGGTTCCATCTGGCGAGAACGCCACATCGAACACCTCACCCGCATGAGCGGAGATCGTTCGAACGAGCGTCCCATCGGAAAGACGCCACAGACGAATCGTCCGATCATCACTGGCGGAAGCCAGGAGCGTCCCATCCGGGGAGAAAGCCAGAGCGTTCACCGACCCCGTGTGCCCCTCCAGCGTCATCACGAGCGTCCGCTCTCGCCGTTTCCAAATCTTGATCGCCCGGTCCGCTCCCGCCGAAGCCAACCATTCGCCATCGGGAGAGAGCGCGAGCGCGAAGATGCGATCCCGATGAGCCGGAAGTGCCTCGAGCGCGCGCCCATCCGGAAAACTCCAGAAGCGAATGAAGCCATCGAAGCCCGCCGAGATCAGTTCACGCTCATCCGGTGTCAGAACGAGCGCTTCCACGGGCGCTCGATGTCCCCGCAGGATCCGCAGTGAAGGGTTCTCACCGACGCGCCAAATGCGAATCTCGTAATCCGAGCTGGCCGAGGCCATCAATTTCTCATCGGCCGTGAAGACGATCGAATTGATCCCCATCTGATGGCCGACTTTGGTCACGATGAGCTGTCCATCGGAGACTCGATGAAGATGGAAATTTTCGTCCAGACTCCCGGACGCCAATAATGTCCCCGAGGGTGAGAACGCGACGAACACCGTCGGACCAATATGCCCCCAGAAAGACCGAACGAAGCTCCCATCCGCGATGCGGAAGAGCAAGGCCCATCCGTACTCTCCCGTCGTGGCGATGAATCGCCCATCGGGCGAAAAGGCGAGACTGCGACCTGTGATGATCGGTCGAAGCGCCGATTGCGCTCGAGACGCTTCATCGCCTTTCGGGAAAGGCAGTGGAACAAGCATGAGCCCCATGAGACACAAGACGCGCACGTTTTTCAGAACGATCTTCTGTCTCCACATGCGTTCATCTCCCCCGCTTGTGTTCTCAGTGAGGTGGGTGAGCTTACAGGGTTCGATGGGCATTGTCAATATGACCGACATGCACATTCTGGCAAGTGCCTTCCGCATTGTGAGGGGAAAAGGGACGCGGATACAATAAGGATCTATGGCGCGGCGGCTCTTCCTGGTGGATGGCATGTCCAACGTCTTTCGCGCTTACTACGCGATTCGCGGTCTGGCCACGTCGCGCGGTCTCCCCACCAATGCCATCTACGGCTTCACGACCATGCTCCGCAAGCTCATCGTCGAGGAGAAGCCCGATTATCTCGCCGTCGTCTTCGATACGAGAGAACCGACGTTCCGACACGAGATCTTCCCCCAATATAAAGCCAATCGCGCGGAGATGCCCGACGATCTCGCGCTGCAACTCCCGTACATCCACAAAGTGTGCGAGGCATTGGGCGTTCCCATCCTCGCGATTCCCGGTTACGAAGCCGACGATGTCATCGGCACGCTCGCCCGACGCGCCGCGGATCAAGGGATGGAGGTCGTCATCGTCTCCAACGATAAAGATCTCTGCCAGTTGGTGGACAAGAACATCCGCATCCTCAAGGCCGATCGCCAGACCTACGTGTACTACGATGAGAAGGGCGTCGAGGAACGATTAGGGGTGAGACCGGATCAGGTCGTCGACCTGCTCGCCCTTTGGGGCGATGCGACGGACAACGTCCCCGGAGCTCCAGGCATCGGCGAGAAAGGCGCCATCCAAATCATTCGCCAGTTCGGCACGCTCGAACGCGCGCTCGCCAACTGGGAGAACGTCGAGAAGAAGTCCTATCGGGAATCGCTTCGCGACCATCGCGATCTCATCCTCACCTCGCGCGAGCTGGTGAGGATTCGGACCGATCTCCCCCTGGAGATCGATCTGGAGGATTTGCGGTATCGGGGTCCCGATGCGCATCGCACTTATGAGGTGTTCACCGAACTCGAGTTCGCCTCTCTGCTCAAAGACCTCGTGGATGCGGAGAAGATCGCCGCCGAGAAAGCCCCGAGAGTCGTCGTCCGAGAGATCGCCGGAGATTATCTCCAGCTTTCGGACGAACCCGCACTTCGAAAATGGATGGAGCGCGTGTGGGCGGTGGACCGCTTCGCCTTCTCCCTCGCGTTTTCGGAGGGGAGCATTCGAGGCCTCGCCCTAGCGCTCGATCCCCATGCGGCCGTCTACGTGGATCTCGCGACGTTGCCGGCCGCGTGGGACATCATGCGCGAGATCTTCGAGAATGGATTGCTCGCCAAAAGCACACATGACGCGAAATCGGCATGGAAAGTTTTCGCCGCACAGGGGATCGAGCCGGAGGGCGTTCTCGACGATGTCATGATCGCCGCCTGGCTCCTCGAACCAAATCGTGGCAAATATGATCTTCGCGCGCTCGCCCGTGAATACCTGCGCATCGAATGGGACGAAGAATCCACACTTTGGAGAGCGAAGGCTCGGGAAGCGGATGTGATCCTTCGCCTGCAGAACGTGCTGATGAAGAAACTCACCGAGATGGAGCTTGAGCGCGTCTACCGCGAGATCGAACTCCCGCTCATCGGGATCCTGGCGGAGATGGAACGGATCGGCATTAAAGTGGACGTCGAGGGGCTCCGAGAAGCTTCGGAAGAGCTGGAGCGCGAGATCGAGGCACTCACGCGGCGCATCCATCACACGGCGGGACGCGAGTTCAACATCAATTCGCCGCAACAGGTGGGAGAAGTCTTAGAAGCCCTCGGATTGGTTGTCACGCGACGGACTAAGAAGACGGGGCGTATCTCGACGAGCGCCGACGTGCTAGAGGAATTGGCCGAGGAGCACGAACTGCCCCGCCTGATCCTCGAATATCGCGAGCTGGTGAAGTTGAAGGGGACTTACATTGATGCCCTTCCTCGGCTCGTGGATCCCACGACCGGGCGCGTGCACACGACGTTCAACCAAACGGGAACAGCGACGGGGCGGCTCTCTTCCTCCTCCCCTAATCTGCAGAACATTCCGGTGCGCACGCCCTTGGGCCGTCGCATTCGCCGGGCTTTCATCGCCGAACCCGGATGGTTCCTACTCTCGGCCGACTATTCCCAAATCGAACTGCGCCTCCTGGCTCACATCACGGGCGATCCGGAGATGACGGAAGCCTTCCGGCGCGGCCTCGACATCCATGCGCACGTCGCTCGAACGATCTTCGGCGCGCAAACGCCCGAACAGGAGCAAGAACTGCGACGTCTGGCCAAGATCGTCAATTTCGGCATCGCCTACAGCATCGGAGCCTTCGGCTTGGCGCAACGCACGGGCCTCTCGCGTCGAGAAGCCCAACGCGTGATCGAGAACTACTATCGCACGTATCGCGGCGTCCGCCGGTTCATGGAGGAGACGCCCGAACAAGCGCGGCGAACCGGATACGTGCGCACGCTCTTCGGGCGCATCCGCCCGATCCCGGATATCGCCAATAAGAACCCGAGCTTACGCGCCCGCGCCGAACGCGAGGCGATCAACGCTCCGATCCAAGGGACAGCCGCGGATCTGGTGAAACTCGCGATGATCCGCGTCCATCAGGCGTTGCGAAGACATGGCTTGAGGAGCCGCCTCTTGCTCCAGGTCCACGATGAATTGCTCTTTGAGGTTCCCGAAGACGAACAGACGATCGTCCCATCGTTGGTCAAGACCGAGATGGAAAACGTACACCGCTTGACCGTCCCCCTCGTCGTCGAGATCGGCATGGGACGCAATTGGATGGAGGCAAAAGGGGACTAGGCGAAATCACTTGATCTCACTCGGCGGGCGCCGGTCGCATGGCCGCGAACTCTCAGGAATGAACACTCTCGGGGAACCGGCCATAGAGCCATGTCAGCTCCCGCAACCGCTCACGAATCTCGCGCGTCAACGCCTCACGACGGAATCGCCATCGCCAATTCCCCGTCGGTCGCGCTGGGCGATTCATGCGCGCCTCGCTTCCCAATCCGAGCACATCTTGAAGGGGAATGATCGCGATGTCGGCCACCGATCCGAGCGCCGCACGGATGAACGCCCAGTGCACAGGCCGACCGTCGAGATCAAGATACCGGCAGGCGAATTCGCGCTCGCGCTGCGCCTGCTCCGGCGCGAGCGTGCTCTCCTCTTCGCTCCACCACCCGAGGATCGTATTGTTATCATGCGTGCCCGTGTAGACGACGAGATCGCGTTCATGATTATGCGGCAGGAATGACGACGTGCGCGGATCGCCGCCGAACGCGAATTGGAGGACAGCCATACCAGGGAATCCGAAGCGCTTGCGAAGCGCTTCGACTTCGGGAGTGATCACGCCGAGATTCTCCGCCACGATGGGCAATTGGCCCAAAGCGCGCTCTAATGCCTCGAAGAACGCTTCAGCCGGACCTTTCACCCACCGGCCTCGCGCAGCCGTTCGCTCCGTCGCCGGAACCTCCCAATACGCCTCGAATCCGCGAAAATGATCGAGTCGAATGATGTCCACCAGTCGCAACATCCATCGCACGCGAGCGATCCACCACGCGTATCCCGAACGGGCCATGACGTCCCACCGATAGATGGGGTTCCCCCACAATTGCCCCGTCTCGCTGAAATAATCCGGCGGGACTCCGGCGACGACCGTGGGATTACCCCGTTCGTCCAGATGGAACAGCTCGCGATGCGCCCAAACGTCGGCACTGTCATGGGCGACATAAATCGGAAGATCGCCCATGATCCAAATGCCGCGCTCCCGACAGTAGGCGCGCAGCGCGTCCCATTGGCGAAAGAATTGAAACTCCCAATATTTCCGCATCGCGATCTCATCGGCTAACGCCTCCCGCCATTGCGCCAGAGCCTCCGGCTCTCGATGGGCGATTGGAGGATCCCACTCGGTCCAAATCGCCCCACCATGAGCGGCTTTAACGGCCATGAAAAGCGCATAGTCCTCAAGCCACCATGCGTTCTCCCGACAAAAGGCCTCAAACGCCTCGCGCTCTCGATCCGATGCGCGTGCCTGGAATAGCTCGAAGGATGCGCGCAACCGCGCCATCTTGAACGGGATCACGCGCCCGTAATCCACCGTCTCCTCCGGGAAATCCGCGCCCTCGATGTCTGCGGGCAGGAGGAATCCTTCCTCAACCAGGCGTTCCAGGCTGATCAACAAAGGATTCCCCGCGAAGGCGGAGAAACACTGATACGGGGAGTCCCCATATCCCGTCGGACCGAGTGGGAGAATCGCCCAGATGCGCTGTCCCGTCTCGACCAGGAAATCCACGAACCGATATGCCTCCGGGCCGAGGTCTCCGATCCCACACCGACTCGGAAGCGACGTGATGTGCAGGAGGATGCCACTGGATCGCGGCCACCGCATAAGGGAAGAATGGTAAGAAGTGCTGCTCGTGTGCGACAAGCCCAAATGAGGCGTTCGTTCATCCAATCACATCGCAGCAGCCCCTATCGGGGGCGTTCCATAACCCGAAGGGACGCCGAGTCACGCCAACCGACATTGAAGTTCGCTTCGAGACAGTGTTATTCTCTCACCCCGGAGAGCGCGCGAACGCGAGGCGAACGAAGGAGGGAAGCGTCGTGGCGAATGTAGCCGTTGGCGAAATGCTTCCAGACGTCCGCTTGAGGAGCATATCGGGAGAGTGGGTGAGCCCCTCGGATTACCGCGGGCGTCGCGCGCTCGTCTTGGTGGTGCTCGGCGAGTCGCCGAACGCGGCTCTTCGGGAGCTCCTGATGGCGCTCGCGGATCGGTACGCGGAGGTCCGTCAAGAAGAGGCCGAGGTCCTCGCGATCGTCCCCGGTCCGCGCGAAGCGATGGAAGCGCTCGCTCGCGTGCGCTCCTTCCCCTTCCCCCTCTTGTGGGATGAAGACCGGCGGACTCAGCGCCTGTACGGTGCGATGGCGATCGGAGCGCTCTTCGTCGCTGACCGTTACGGCGAGATTTACTTCATCAGCAGGATCGAAGAAGGCGGAGCGCTCCCCTCTGTCGAGGACATCCTCTCGTGGATTCGCTTCACAGAAGCGCAATGTCCGGAATGAGGGGTCTCGGAGTGGCTGACGTAGCCGGGGGCTACGGGAGATGGGCAAGATAGAGTCGGCGCGCTGATTCCTCTCGAGAGCGTCTTTACCCCACCAGAGCTCGACGATGGAGGTCACTTCTTCTTTGAACGCTTCTGACCGCGAGGGATGAAGAAGGACGCGCTTTCCCCCGACGCATGAGGGGAAGAGGTCATTCCGAGCGATGGTTCGCTCGCAATCCGAAGAAGCGACGACACGGCTATTTCGCCGAATTGGATCAAAAGCCGCGGGCTCAGCGACCGTTATTGAAAATCGCGCGTCAGGAGAGGATCACGCGCGCCGCTGTCGCATGCGAACGGTCCGAAGGCGATTGAGCGCAGCGGCGATCTCATATCGGCGCGGGCGAGCGAAATTCCCGGGATGAGCATCGCCTCGCCGAAAGGGATCGAGCACCTCCAATCCCTCGCGTTCGAAGAGCTGTTCCAATTCATCCAAGATCTCGCGCACGGTGCGACGCCCATCCATGAACCGCTCTGCCGCACAGTGCAGCGCATAGCCAATCGCCCGCGTCTGGCTGATGTCCACGATTTGTTCCACGGCGCGGAGATCAATGACCGTCTCGCCGAAGAGGATGAGATCCACGGCCTTCGCTTCGATCTTCACCTCGCGACGTCCGCGCGACGGATCGAGACTCTCAGCTAGAGGAATACGCTCGATCAGTCGCTCAAGGGGCCGCGTGACTTCGCGGCGTCGCTCTGTGGGAAACGCGCGCGCAATGCGTCGCGCGTGCTGCGTCACATCCTCCGGCACGTACTCTCGCATCAAGATGACCGTATCGGCGACATCCAGATAATCCCCCGATCCCCCCATGACGAGGATCGTCGAGACGCCGAATCGCTCGTACAGCTCGCGCACGCGATCCACAAATGGCGTGATCGGCTCCAACTCCTTGGCGACGAGCGCCTGCATCCGCGCATCCCGCACCATGAAATTCGTCGCCGACGTGTCCTCATCAATGAGCAGCAATTGCGCTCCAGCTTCCAACGCTTCCAAGATGTTGGCCGCTTGACTCGTACTCCCGCTCGCATTCTCCGTCGAGAAGTCATCCGTGCGCTGCCCGTAGGGCAGCTCACCGATGAAGGGCGTCAGGTCTACACGCTCAATGCGTCGTCCATCTTCGGCGCGAATCGTAACGGCGTCATCGCGTGTGACGACGTATTCGCGCCCATCGCCCGGAATATGCGGATAAACACACCGCTCCAGCGCGCGCAACAGCGTGGACTTCCCGTGATACCCACCACCGACGATCAATGTCACCCCCTCAGGGATCCCCATCCCCGTGAGGACGTCTTGCGCGCGCCCGCCTTGAGAGATGGGATTCGGGACAGCGAACGTTACGCGCAAGGACTCAGGCGAACGAAAGGGAACCGCGCGTTCAAGAGGCAATTCGCTCACGCCGCTGCGGCGCGGCAGGATGGATCCATCGGCGACGAAAGCTACAAGCCGTCGCTCGCGAAGTTGTGCCCGAATCGCCTCCTGGTTCTCCACGCATTCGACGAAACGTCGACACTCCGACTGCGGGATCTCCGACCAGAACAAGCTCCGCCGCATGATCTCCGGGATTTCGCGACAGAGCATCTCCTCCGCTTGTCGCCCGAGCACGGTGCGTCCAGCCGCTGGCAGCCCCAATTGGAACCGGCACTCGATCCATTCGGGCCGCACGCGAACAGCCGTTCGCTCCAACACCTCTTGCCCGCCAGCATCCACCCGAATCAATCCACTCTTGCCCGAGCCCCGATGCCCGCGACTCACCACCTCAATGCTCTGACGCACCCGTCGCGCTAGGAAATCCTCAAGCGCTAAGCGGCGAACCGGCGTGCTATAAAGATCCATTGGGAACCCCGCGCAGCGCCCGTCCACGCGCACCCGCATCTTCGAGGGAGGAGCGAACGGATCGCCTTGCACGTGATCGATGTAGAGCACCCAACCGGATCCCTCGTAGGCCCCTTCGATCTCTTCGTACGCCTTGTATCCCCGCCCGTCCAATCTGTTGAGCAATCGCCGCAGTTCCTCCAACGTTCGCATTCCGCGTCCTCCTTCCAGGAGAGCCTTTCAAAGGACGAAATTTTGACTGCAAACGCTTCCGTCGGTCAACGAGGTGCGCCTGCTCATCATCCCGTATAATCGCCGTTCCCCTTGACAAACTATTTTTTGGCCTCTAGTATGAGAGACGATTCATGTGTCACGCGATGCTTATGGAGCGAGACGATGCCAACGGTCACGGTGAACGACCTCAAGATTTTCTACATGGAGCAAGGATGCGGAGAGGCGGTCGTCTTCCTTCCTGGCCTCGGAGGAGATCACTTTCTCTGGCACCGCCAGGTCCCGGCCTTCGCGGCGCACTTCCGAGCTATCGCCATGGACAATCGCGGCGCGGGCCAGTCGGACCAACCGGACGTCCCCTACTCGATTGAGCAGATGGCCGACGATGTGGCCGGATTGCTGGACGCCCTCGGAATCGAGCGATCCCATGTCGTCGGAGCTTCCATGGGGGGGTTCATCGCGCAGATGTTCGCCCTGCGCCATCCCCATCGCTTGAACCGATTGATCCTTTGCGGCACGTCCTTTGGGGGTCCGAATGTGATTCCTATGCCCCCCGAAAGCTTGGCCGTCTTCGCCTATCGGACCGGCGATCCGGAGACCGATCTGCGACGGGTGTGGACGGTCTCGGTGACGGAGCAATTTCTCCGCGAGCACCCTGAGGTGCTGGAGGAATATGTGGCCTGGCGCGTGGCTCACCCACAGTCGCCTCATGCCTATCAACGCCAATTGGCGGCGGCTCTAGCCTTCGATCTCGAGGGACGAGTTCACGAGATTCACGCCCCCACCTTGATTGCTCATGGAGCGGAGGATCGGGTGGTCCCAGTGGAGAATGCTCGGCGTCTTCACGCCCGCATTCCTCATAGCCGCTTGGTGATCGTTCCGGAAGCGGGTCATCTCTTCTTCATTGAGCGAGCCGAAGCGTTCAATCGGATGGCGATCGCGTTCCTGAAAGGCGAGGAGATCTCCCCATGATCCGAGTCGCTGATTGGCTGGCAAAGCGAGCCAGCCTCTCCCCGAATCGCATCGCTCTGATCGAAGCTGCTACTGGGCGACGAATTTCCTATGCCGAGTGGAACGCGCGGGCTAATCGCGCCGCCCATGCTTTGCAAGCCTTAGGACTTCGCAAGTGGGATCTGCTGGCGATCCTTTCGACCAATCGGCTGGAATATCTGGATGTGCTCTTTGCGTGCCAGAAGAGCGGCGCGATCCTTCAGGCTCTGAATTTCCGACTGGCGATTCCTGAACTCCAAGCCCTGCTGCAGGACATCCCGCCTCGCGCGCTGATCTACAGCGGAGATCTCGCGGAGAAAGCCGCGGCATTGGAGGAAGCCGCTCCAGTGATGATCGCCTTAGACGAGCCCGTTCGGAGCACTCACCAGCGATGGTCGGACCTACAAGAGCGAGCGTCGGATCAGCCTCCGGCTCCAGTTTCTCTCGCTCCGGATGATCCATGGGTGTTGTGTTACACCGGAGGGACGACGGGCTTGCCGAAGGCCGCGATCCTCACGCACGGCACCATCACTTGGAACGCGATCAACACGGTGATGAGCTGGGGGCTGCGATCGGACGATGTCGCGATCTTGAACGCTCCTCTCTTTCACACCGGCGGCCTCAATGTCTTCACCACTCCACTGGTTCACATCGGCGGTACCTCCATTCTCTGCGCGACCTTTGATCCCGATCAGGTCTTCGACCTGCTAGAGCGGGAACGGGTCACGCTCTTCTTCGGCGTGCCGACAATGTTCATTCGCCTCCAGCAGCATCCTCGATGGGAGCGATCGGATTTCTCCCGGTGCCGCATCGTGATCAGCGGCGGCGCTCCATGCCCCATGCCAGTTTTCGAGCGCTTCTTTGAAAAAGGCGTCCCCTTCAAGACCGGCTACGGATTGACGGAGGCTGGGCCCAATAATTTCTGGCTCCCGGACGAAAAAACCCACCGCAAGCCAGGGTCGGTGGGCAGTCCGCTCTTCCACGTGGAAGTTCGAATAGTCCGCGAGGATCGCGACGTCGGGCCCGGCGAAGTGGGAGAGTTGTGGATCCGGGGTCCCCATGTG
>JANWYV010000028.1 GCA_025055075.1 Blastocatellia bacterium | reverse complement strand
CCGCCAATCGTCAGCAACCCGTCTTTGCCCGTTTAGCTGACGCGGCGACATCAAAGATTGATGGCGACCGCTTTGATCTCAACTGGGTGGATTGGGACAACGATCGCCATCAGGACGGCTGGCTGTCGTACATGAATCTCGGCGTCGCCTCTTGGCGTGAGCACCTCTTTGAGCGAATCTCGGAGGTCATCGAGCGCTACGGCGTGGACGCTTATTTCCTCGATATCGTTGGGGGGTGGGTGAACAATCCGCAGGCCGATATGCATGAAGGGACGCGCCGACTTGTCCTCGACCTGCGAGCGAAATATCCGCATGTGGTGGCGTGCGGCGAGATGCATTACGATGCGCTCCTGGAGTTCATCCCGCTCTATCACGTGTTCTCTCAGTTCGCCTATCCGGCGGCCGTGCAGAAATATGCGCGTGCTTTCCAGCATCTCAGCCATCCGGCTCCAGGACGAGGCAGCACCGGAGTGCACGAAGCGGGATTCGGACGCTGGAATCCGGAGACACTTTCGCTGCGGGACGAGCAGATTCCAACGCTCAGCGTCGTGGACGACACGTTCACGATCTATCGCGATCAGATGGAGGCTGTCATCCGCCGCGCCCGCCAGCGCGCCGGAATCTAGGAGTAGGAGAGTGCGGACCTTTTCGTCTCCGTCTGTGATGGTGCGCAAGCGAGAAAGCTTGCACTACGGGTAGTGTGGACTTTCCAGCCTGCGAAAATTCTGGGCCGGAAAGCCTACGTCTCTTTTGAGGGAGGGGGCTGCGGATGAAGCTGAAGGTAGGAAGATCGCCTATCATCCTGAGCCTGGTCACGTCTCTTCTCCTCCAGTTTCTGCCAGTATCAGGGCAAAACCTCTCCGGAACAATTCGCACTGAAGAGTTCCTGCTCACGTATGATCATCGTGGGATTACTCAGTTACGGAATCCCCAAGATCCATTCCAAGCTGACCTACTGAGCGGCGAAGGGCGTTTGGGGGAGCCGATCGTCACCTATCGAGTGGAGGGAGGAGATTGGCTGCCGATTTATACGGGCAGGCGAACGCTTCACGCGGAGCCGGACAAGGGCGTGCTCACCTACACGGACACCGATCCCGGATCGCCGCTGAAGATGGTTCAGCAGTTCAAAGTTGAGGGGAAGGTCCTCGATTGGACCATCGAGATCGAAACGGCGATGAATTTCCCCGTGCAGATCGGGGATCTCGCGCTACCGATTCCCTGGCGCTTTCCCGCAGGAGATGCGCGGACGATCTTCGAGCGAAGCTGGACCAAACACCACTTCATCGCCGGGCATGGATCGTTCCTCTATTTCGTGCGACCGAATGGAGAACCTCCCTATCTCATCATCACTGTCCATCCGGGGACGAAATTCGAGTACTACACGTCCGAGGGACGGCGGAATTATCGCGCCTATATCCATTCGGGGCTCACCGGTGGACGCGAGACGCGAGGAAGCTGGCGACAGCCACACACGTTTTTGGATCTGTCGCCAGCGGGCGCTTCGGGAAGCAAGGTTCGTTATGGGGTCCGATTTCAGTGGGCGCAGTCGTATGCCGAGATGCGCGAGATCCTCTATCGGGAAGGGCTCTTCGACATTCGTGTTGTCCCGGGAATGACGGTTCCCGAAGATCTGACGGCCACACTCGCGCTGCGCACGAAAGCTCACATCGAGGCGTTGGAACCGGAATTTCCCGAAGAGACGCGCATCACGTATCTCGGCGAGCGACGTCCCGATCACCACTTGTATCGCATTGCCTTCGCTCGACTCGGAGAGAACCTGGTGACGATCCGGCATGACGGTGGTCGGCGAACCTATCTGGAGTTCTTCGTGACGGAGCCGCTGGAGACCCTGATCAAAAAGCGAAGCCGATTCATCACCCAGCGGCAGCAGCATCGAGACCCGTCCAAGTGGTACAACGGGCTCTACTCGGTCTACGACATGAAGAACAAAGTCCTGCGCAGCCCGGATGACACCGACGGATTCGATTATTGGTGGGGCTACGTGCTGGCCTCCGATGATCCAGCGCTCGGCAAGGCTCCATTTGTCGCTGCGAAAAACGTTCATTTTCCCGATCCGGAGGAGATCGCGTCGGTCGAGTACTACATCAAGCATTTCGTCTGGGGCGGTTTGCAACGCACGGATCAAGAACATCCATATCCATACGGCATCTACGGTGTGCCCAACTGGAAGGTGAACCGCGACCCTGATCCGAGGGCGCGCGCTGGGATTCGGAATCGCCATCTCGACAAAATGCCCATTTGGCGTTCATTCGATTATCCTCACGTCATCATGCTCTACTTCCACATGTACGAAATCGCCAGGAAATATCCTCACCTGGTGCGCTACCTCGATGCGCGGGGGTATCTCGAACGCGCCTATCAAACGGCGCGGGCCTATTTCCTCTATCCCTACGAGATCTTGCCGGAGGAGTATGAGACGTACAAAATCGGCTGCTATAACGAAGTCGTGATCCTGTCGCTCATCACCGCGTTGGAACGAGAGGGATTCCCGGAGAAAGCAGCGTGGCTGCGCAGCGAATGGGAGAAGAAGGCCAAGTACTTCATCTACGACGATCCGTATCCCTATCGCTCGGAATATCCGTTCGACCGAACGGCTTTCGAGACGACATACGCCGTGGCCAAGTACGGAGCCACGCATGAGATGAAACCGGATCAAAATCTCTGGTTCGACAAGCGGCTGCGGAAGTGGTATTCGCATCCGGTCGTGCGAAAGGAAGATGCGCGGGCGTTCATGGAGCGGCAGTTGCGGGCGAATCTGGCTGTTCGCGGTTGGTTGGAAGCAGCGTATTATCTGCTCGGGGCGGACTTCACCGGTTCCTCCGACGTAGGCGCGATGAGCTACATGGCCGCGATGGGAGGCTGGGCGATTCTCGACTACGCCATCCACTTTGCCACGGACCCGACGGACTGGCTTCAACTCGGCTACGCTTCGATTTTGAGCTCCTGGTCATTGATGAACACGGGGCGACCGGAGACGAATTACGGATTCTGGTTCCCTGGCAAAGAGAATGATGGAGCCGCGGGCTGGCAGTTCATGACGGCCAAATTCGGACGCGCGTGGATTCGGAAGGATATGCCGCGAGGAGCCTGGCACTACGATGGTGAAATTGATCTCGGCTTCGGCGGCTTCCTCCGAGCGGCGGCCACGATTTTGACTCGCGATCCGCTGTTCGATTGGTTCGCCTATGGTGGCGTGCTCACCATGTCAGAAGACGAATTCTCGGTTATCCCACGCGATGGACTGCGGAAGCGCTTTCACATCGTGCTCGCCGATTTCCGGATGATGATCGAGCTGGACCGCGATGGATTCGCCGTCGAACGACCGATCGTCGTCGCCCGCGATATGGGGCGTGTTCGGATGGTGATCGAGAATCGAACATCGGATGAGCACGTAACGCAGCTTCGCGTTTCGCTCAGGGACGCGGCGTTAGGAAGAGAATCCCCCCGAGAACCGGGAGCATCACGTATGGCGTATGCCGTCGTTCAAGACGGACGACGCATGGGCGCCGTCCGTTTCGGAGAGGAATCGGAGATCGAATTGCGCATCTCCGGGAATACAATACTCGTCGAGCTGGTTCGAGAGCGCGAGGGAGACCAAAGGAACTGAGCTGATGGGTTCCCTCACGCGGATTCCGGAGATAGTTCCGAACAAGGAGTGAATATGGTGGAGGTCACTCGACGCGAGGTGTTGAAGGGGTTGAGCGCGACGGCCGCTGGGACAATTTTCCGCCTCCGCGAGACTCGCGCTCAAGGTGAGCTGCGGATTCTGGGGCGACCGGTTGAGATCGTGATCTCTCCGGTGAGTGCGCGCACGGTGCGCCTCAGTGTGGTGCCGCTCGACGGCGACCGCCCGATGCCGATCCCGCAGGACGGTTCGCTCGTTCGGGAAACGTGGGGAGCGCCGGTTGCCCGGCTGCGGTCTCTTCGTAACTCGCAGCGAGTGCCAGTCGGAGAGCTTGTCGTTTGGTTCTCCCCAGAGCCGTTGACGGTTCACGTTGAGACGCGCGAAGGACGCCTTGTGCAACGTCTCCAGCTCGATCCGCGCGCTGGCGCGATGAACTTTCTCTTTGGGGATGGACCCGTTCTCGGTCTTGGGCAAGGAGGACCACAGTTCGATCGTCGAGGATCGCGCGATCTCATGCGCAGCGGTCAGGGTGGCTATCGCTTGCGCACGCACGGCGGGCGCGTGCCGATTCCCTGGCTCATCGGGACGTCGGGATGGGCGATATTCATCCACCAGCCGGAGGGAATTTTCGATCTCACGGGAACAGAAGGCCGATTCGAGCCACGGCGTCCGGAGGACGCGCTTCCACTCGATCTCTTCGTCATCGGGACGACGGAGCCGACGGAGATCATGGCTGAATACGCGCGCCTCACGGGATTACCTGAAATGCCCCCGCTCTGGGCGTTCGGGTATCAACAATCGCATCGCACGCTCGCCGGTCGAGACGAGGTCCTCTCCGTCGCTCGCACTTTTCGAGAGAAGAAGCTGCCCTGCGATGTGCTGATTTACTTGGGGACCGGATTCACGCCGTCGGGATGGAACACGGCCAATGGTTCCTTCTCCTTCAATCGGTCGGTGTTTCCCGATCCCGAGCGCATGATCCGCGAGCTGCATGAGATGAACTTTCGCATCGTTCTGCACGTCGTCATTCTTGCGCGCACGCTGCGCGGGACAGCTCGGGATGGATGCGAATTGACGCGATTCGATGAGGAAGAAGCGGGATGTTATTGGAATCTGCATCGTCGCGTCTTTGCCATGGGCATAGACGGATGGTGGGTAGACGAAGGTGATCCGCTCGATCGCACAGCGCGTCTTGTGCGCAATCGCCTGTATTGGGAAGGGCCGCAAATAGATCGTCCGAACGAGCGTCCCTACGCGCTGCATCGCAACGGGCACGCCGGCATGCAGCGGTATGCCGCGTTCCTCTGGTCGGGCGATGTCTATTCCACCTGGGAGACGCTGCGCACGCATGTCCCCGTGGCCGTCAATACCGGACTGAGCGGCATCCCGTATTGGGGAACGGATACGGGAGGATTCGTTCCGACGAAGGAGCTGACGGGAGAACTCTACGTGCGATGGTTTCAATTCAGCGCCTTCTGTCCGCTCTTTCGCTCGCATGGGCGGACGTGGCATCTGCGCTTGCCGTGGGGATGGAATACGGGACAGTTGGGACCGGATGAGATTCGTTCCTATAGCGATGCCGCCAATCCCGATCCGAGCGAGCTGCGCAACCCGCATGTCGAGCCCATCTGTCGCACCTATCTGGAGTGGCGTTATCGGCTTCTGCCGTATCTGTACAGCGTCGTGCGCGAAGGGTGTGAGACAGGATTGCCGATCATTCGGGCCTTGTGGCTACATTATCCTCGCGATGCTTCGGCCATCGGGCGTGGTGACGAGTACCTGTGGGGGCGCGATCTTCTCATCGTGCCGGTGACGGAGAAAGGGGCGACTGTGCGACGACTCTACCTGCCGTCCGATCTGTGGTACGACTTCTGGACGGAAGAGCGCGTGGAAGGTGGGCGGGAGGTAGATCGCGCTGTGGATTTGGCGACGCTGCCGCTCTACGTACGGGCGGGAACAATTCTTCCTCTTGGACCGGTGAAGCAGCACACGATGCAACCAAGCGAAGAGCCGATCACGCTGACGATCTATCCGGGCGCGGACGGCCGGTTCGTCCTCTACGAAGATGATGGCGTGACATTCGATTATCGCCAGGGGGAACAAATGAAGATCGAAGCTGTTTGGAACGATCGGACGCGGCGCCTGAGACTGCAGCTCGTCGAGGGCACGCGGGTGCTGCCGCCGTCGCCCCGGCGGTTTCATCTACGCCTCGCGCCGCAAAAGGATGTGCGCACGATCGTCTTCACCGGCGAGCCCGTGGAGGTCTCGCTCTGACAGCGGGCGTGCTCTTCGTTCACCCGCTTGTCGAACGCACGGGCTCGCGCGTCCATTGCCCATCCACCAAGCGCCAGATGCCCAGGGGATTTTCGTCCTTCAGCTCATCGGGCAGCGCCGTGTTGGGAAAGTTCTGATAGCACACGGGACGGGTGAAACGATAAATCGCTCGCGTGCCCACTGAGGTGGAGCGTCCGTCGGACGTCGCCGGGAAGGGACCGCCGTGTACCATCGCGTGACAAACTTCGACGCCCGTGGGAAACCCGTTGAAGATCAATCGGCCGACCTTCGTCTCCAAGATCGCGATCAGATCGCGAAAAGCGAGGAGATCTTCCTCCGTTCCGTGAATGGAGGCCGTCAGTTGACCCTCCATCTGGCGAGCGATGTCCAAAAGCTGCTCTCGATGCGAGTAAGTGACCAATAACGTCGCTGGGCCGAAGATTTCTTGGCTCAGATCCGGATGCACGAGATATGATCGCGCATCGGTTTGAAAGAGCGCGGCGCGAACATGACATCCTTTCGATTCGAGACCGAGGGGGACATCGGGCCGAGGGGCGATGAGAGTGATAACCGTGTGACGCGCGCGCTCTTCGATGGTTCGACGATACGTCGCACAGATGCCCGGGGTCAAAAGCGTGAACGTTGATGCTTCAGCCATCAATGTGGCGAGCTTTTCGACAAACGACGAGGAAGTACTTCCTTCTTCGATCACGACGATCCCCGGCTTCGTGCAAAACTGGCCAGCTCCAAGCGTGACCGAGGCATGAAGGCCGATAGCGATCTGCTCTCCGCGTTCACGCAGAGCGCCAGGGAGGATGAAGATTGGGTTGATGCTGCTCATCTCCGCATAAAAGGGAATTGGATCGGGACGAGAAGCCGCTTCCATCATGAGGGCGAGGCCTGCGGCACGCGAGCCTGTGAAGGCGACGGCTTTCACAGAGGGATGCTTGACGAGCGCGCGGCCGATCTCGATGCCTGCGTCGAAGAGGAGCGAGAAGACGCCTTCAGGCATCGCGCACGCGCGCGCCGCTTCGAGAATGGTGCGTCCGACCAGTTCGGATGTCCCGGGATGAGCCGGATGCGCTTTGACGATCACGGGATTTCCAGCCGCTAGTGCTGAAGCCGTATCGCCACCAGCGACGGAGAACGCTAGGGGGAAATTGCTCGCTCCGAAGACAGCGACGGGACCGAGTGGATGCATCATGGAGCGAACATCGGGCTTAGGGATCGGTTGGCGATACGGATCAGCGCGATCAATGCGCGCATCAACCCACGATCCCTCTTCCACGAGGTCGGCGAACAACCGGAGTTGAAAACAGGTTCGCGCGCGCTCGGCTTGAAGTCGAGTCCGAGGCAGGGCCGTCTCTTGCTCTACACGGTCGAGGAGCATATCGCCCAAGGCTTCGATGTTCTCCGCGATCTGGCGGAGGAAACGCGCCCGTTGACGGCCAGACATCCGACTGTAAGTGGCAAACGCCCGTGCCGCCAATTGCGCGGCTTCATCCACCTCGAACAGATGGGCCGAGTGAAATGGAGGATCCAGCTGCTCACCGGTCGCGGGATTAATGGCGAAAAACAGCGTCCCGCCCGGAGCTCCGTGACGAGATCCGATGAGAGAAAAACCGGCAAGCGACATAATCCAGCCCCCCGAGCTATGAAACGGGCGCGAGCGCAGGGCGTGTCTGCAAAGCGGCGTGGATCACAGCGCGAGCTTGCTCCAATTCCGCACCGACGAGCTCCAAGCGAGGAGGTCGCACGCGCGTGTTCCCCATGCCGACTTCTTGCTGGACAAGCTTGATCAATTGCACGAACTTCGGCACCGTGTCCATCCGCAACAAGGGCAAGAACCAACGATAGAGTGCGAAGGCGTGATCCCACTCACCTCGCTGCGCCAGCTCAAAGAGCACCACCGATTCTCGGGGGAGGGCATTGGCGAGACCAGCGATCCATCCGACCGCTCCCATAGCAATGCCCTCCAGGATCAGATCGTCCACGCCCACGAAGAGAGCCAAGCGGTCGCCGACGAGGGCGCGAATCGCCGTCACGCGGCGAACATCCATGCTTGATTCTTTTACCGCATGGAAATTCTCATGCTCGGCCGCGAGTTCTTGAATCTGTTCGGGGAGGAAATCCGTGCCGTAGGCGATCGGATTGTTATAAAGCATGCATGAGAGTGGGGTCGCGCGGAATATGGCCGCGATGTGGGCCTTCATCTCCCTCCAGTCCCCACGATAGACGTAAGGAGGGAGGACCATGAGGCCCTGGCATCCAATGTCCGCTGCCCGTTGGGCCAGTTCGACAGCTTCTCGAGTACTCAAGGCCGAAATCCCCGCGACAACGGGCGCGCGCCCATCAAGGGCACGCACGCAGGTCCGAAAGACAGCAAGCTTCTCTTCGAAGCTGAGCGTCGCTCCTTCTCCTAAAGATCCGCAGGCCACAATGCCCGTGCATCCGTTCTCGATCAACCAGATACAGTGCCTGGCCATGAAGGCGTGATCAATCTGCAAACGCTCATCGAAGCAAGTGGTTATCGCCGGCATGACGCCTTTCCACTGCATCGTCATATGTTTCCTCCTCGCCCTGGGAATGGAGCCTGCATCAAACTCTCCACGCGAGTTGGGAAGATCGGCGGCCGGTGCGACTCGACAGTCCAGCCGAAGAGAAACTCGACGGCGGGACCGCAAATCCGCCCCTGACACGGACCCATGCCACATCGGGTCTGGAGTTTCGCCTCCCTCCAGGAACCATATCTCCTCAAGCGCTCCAACGGAACGTCTTCGCACCGACAGATGATCGTCCGCGCATCGGGAAGAGATTTTAATTCCGGGCGGAGGGCGAATGCGCGATTGAGCCGAGAGGCGAAACACCGCCAGCGCGCACGTAGTCCGAACAGGGCGCGCGCCAGTTCCGGACGACCGGCCGCCGCATACCCAGCGATTTGTCCCTCGATCAGAGCAAGATCAACGCCTCCGATTCCCGTCGGCTCCCCAGCGCAGAAGACGCCTACGCGCGAGGTCTCTTGAAATTCATTCACTCGCACATATCCG
>JANWYV010000027.1 GCA_025055075.1 Blastocatellia bacterium | reverse complement strand
CCGCTCCTGCAGCTCCTCAATCCGCCGCACCGCCGGCGCCAACGCCGTCCGCCGATCCCAAATCACAAACCCCACCAACGCAAAAATCCCCGCAAACGTCACCCCAAAACCCCACAACAAAAACTCCCGCAACTCGTCTATTCGGCGATTCGTTTCATCTATTCGCCGATTCGTCTCATCCATTCGCTGCCCCAATCGAGCTTCCACCTCTTGGATTCGCTCCTCTAACCGCCTCTGCCCCTCCTCCAAACGGATCAACCGCTCGACGATCTCCTTCCCAGTGATGACCACCTCTCGCTCCTGCGCGCGCACGTGTTCCCTCACGCTCATCAGAGCGATCGCAACCATCCCCAATATCACCGCGTGATACTTCGTGTTGCGTGCCTTCACCAGGCGCTCACCATTTCAGGAGATTGATCTCGTCAATGGCCACTGTCTGGCGATTGCGATAAAGGGCGATGAGGATGCCCAAACCGATGACGGCCTCCGCCGCAGCCACGACAATGATGAAGATCGTGAAGATATGCCCCATGTTCTCGGAGATGCGCCCCATCGCTTGCCAATAGCGCGTGAAGGCGATGAAGTTCAAGTTCGCGGCGTTGAGGATCAGCTCGATGGACATGAAGATGATGAGGATGTTTCGGCGGGAGAGCACCCCTAGGACGCCGATGGCGAAGAGCATGAAACTAACGACGAGGAAATCCACGATCCCCTTCGGCGCCGTGAGCCCCTCGAGGAATCGGCCCACGAAGGAAGTCGGCTCCTGAAGTGCCCAGATCATTGCCACATGCATCTTCTCCCTCCCCGACTGCCATCTTCCGCCGTGACGTTCAATCGAACGTCTCCTCTTGACGCCGCGTGCGGGCCAGGATCACCGATCCGACGATCGCCACAAGCAGGAGCAACGATGCGATCTCAAAGGGCAAAGCCGCGCGCGTGTAGAGCGCACTCCCCACCCGCTGCGTGTCCTCCGCGAGAGCGAGGGGGGCCTCCTCCATCGGAGCACCGGCCGAAGGTAAGAGATTCGTCTCGCGCCGCAACGCGATGACCATCGCCACCGTCATCGCGCCCACGAGCGCCCACGCGATGGCCTCCTGCCGCGTGAATAAGCGCGTCGCCTCGGTGATCTCCTCGCGCACGTTCACCAACATGATGACGAAGATGAAGAGGACGACGACTCCGCCGACGTAGATGAGGATCTGCGCGCCCGCCACGAACTCCGCATGCAGGAGCAAAAACAACCCGGCCACTCCAATCAATGCCCCCATGAGATAGAGGGCCGCATGCACGGCCGAACGCGCCCGAATGAGCGAGACGGCCATGATGAGCACCAAGAACGCCAATCCGTAGTAGAAGGCGATTTGCGCTCCTTTCAGCTCCACGCCCGTCCCCTCCTCATCGGGTATAGATCGGTTGCTCGATCCCCTTCTCCAGCATCTCCCACGACCAGACGAAATCCTTCCGCCGATAAATGGCCAATTCGAACTCCTGCGTCAGCTCGATGGCATAAGTCGGACAGGCATCTTGGCAATGGCCGCAGAACATACACCGCGAGGTGTCGTAGGTGTAGTCCACCAAGACGCGCTTCTTCTTCGTCTTCCCCTCGTGATCCACATACTCGCGCACGGCCTCGACGACCGTGATCAAATCTTCCGGGCACGCGACGGCGCACAAATTACACGCGATGCAGAGGCTCTCGCCCGTCTCCGGATCGAGATTCAACCGCGGAGCGCCGCGAAAGCGTTCTGCGACTTTCGGCCGGACGAGCGGATACTGTTCCGTGTAGCAGTGCTTCGGTGCCTGATATTTGAACGTGATGAGCAACCCCTTGATCAAGTCCAGGAGCAGAAATCGGGAGAGGACCTGCTTCCAATTTCGTCTCGGTTCTGCCATGAAGGCACCTCCTTCGGCTCACACTTCAGCGAAGATCTCTTCTTCGCCTCTTTCGGGCAGACGAATCTGCCGTTGGACGCGCAGATTGAAATCGGCCGAGCGTCGATTGATCACCGCCAGCACGATCCACACGATCGGAACGCTGACCAGCAGCGACGCTGCGATGAGGAAGAGCTTCCCCCACGGCCACACGCTCACCAGTCGCTCGCCGGTATCGGTCCGCACCGTCTCCACCAGACCCAAATGTTGAGCCAGAACGAGCACAGCTCCCGTCACCAGGATGTTGGCGAGTCCGGCCGGAATCAACCACTTCCACCCTAGGCTCATCAATTGATCGTACCGATAGCGCGGGAACGTCCATCGGAACCAGATGAAGCAGTAAACAATGGCGAAGACCTTCACGGCGAAGACGAGCATCGCCAGGAGGGCATACGGCCACGTCCCTGGTTCGACCAGCTTCGTCATCCCCGGGAAATGCCATCCTCCGAGGAAGACCGTCGCGGCGAGGGCGGCAGAAATGACGATATTCGTATACTCGGCGACGAAGTAAAGCGCCCAGCGGAAGCCGCTATATTCGGTGTGATACCCGGCGACGATCTCCGATTCCGCTTCCGGCAGATCGAACGGCGCGCGATTGGTCTCGGCCAATCCTCCAACGAGGAAGATCAGAAAGGCGGCCGGTTGATAGAAGATGTACCAGATGCGATCGGTCATCTGCGCCTCGATGATCCCCACCATCGAAAGCGTCTTGGCAAACATCAACGGACCGACCAGCGCCAAGGCGATGGCGACTTCGTAGCTGACCATCTGCGCCGATGACCGCAGCGCTCCCAAAAGCGGATACTTGCTGTTGGAGGCCCATCCGCCCAAGATGATCCCCAGGACGCCCACCGAAGAGACCGCCAGGATGAAGAGCACCCCGATATTGATGTCCGTGATCGTCGCGCGCCCCGGACCGAAAGGGATCACGGCCAGGACGACGAGCGCGGCGACAACCGAGATCATCGGCGCGATTACGAAGATCGAGCGCTCAGCGCGCGCCGGAATGATGTCCTCTTTCGAGAGCAATTTCAACGCGTCGGCCAATGGTTGCAACAGCCCATACGGTCCAACGCGCATCGGCCCCAGCCGCGCTTGAATGAAGGCGCTGATCTTGCGCTCGGCATAGACCAAATACGCCGCCACCGTGAGGATCACGAAGAGGACGATCACGATCGTCGGCAATCGCCTCAGGATGTACTCGGCGACGATCGGATGGTTCCAGATCGCCCAGAAGACCTCCATGCCCCCCTCCTACCGATCCACCTCACCCAACACAATATCAATCGAGCCGATCAAAGCCACGACGTCAGCCACCAAATGCCCGATGGCCATCTTCTTGAGGGCTTGCAGATTGATGAGCGATGGCGGACGAATGCGCAATCGTTCGGGGAACGACGTCCCATTGCTCACCAGATAAATCCCCAACTCGCCCTTGGGCGACTCGATAGAGTGATAGACCTCGCCAACCGGCGGACGAATGATCTTCGGGACTTTGCCCAGAACAGGTCCCGGATGCAACTTCTTCAACTTGTCGAGGCACTGGAGGATGATCAAGCGACTCTGGCGCATCTCCTCCATGCGTACGAGATACCGATCGTAGGTGTCTCCGTTCTCTCCCACCGGGATATCGAACTCGACCTGATCGTAGATCTCATAGGGGAAGGCCTTACGAATATCCCACTTGACCCCAGAGGCGCGCAGGATCGGCCCCGTGACCCCCAGATCTTTCGCTTCCTCTGCCGTGAGGATGCCGATCCCTACAGTGCGTTGGAGCCAGATGCGATTCTCGTTAAGGATGGTCTCATACTCCTTGAGCCGTTCCGGCAGGATGCGACAGAAAGCCCGCACCTGTTCCTCGAAGCCATCGTAGATGTCGTACTGCAGACCGCCGATGCGAAAGGCGTTGGCCGTCAACCGCGCGCCGAAATAGTTCTCGAAGATCTTCAGGATCTCCTCTCGCTCTCGAAACGCGTAGAGGAAGATCGTGACCGCTCCGATGTCCATCGCGTGAGTACCGAGCCAAAGCAGATGGCTGGCGATCCGCTGCAGCTCCGTCAGGATCACGCGAATATATCGGGCTTTCTCCGGCACTTCGATCCCAGCGATCTTCTCGACCGTCTCCACATAGCAGAGGTCATTGGAGACGGCCGCCACGTAATCGAGTCGGTCGAAGTAAGGCTCAATGTGGACGTAGGTGCGGTTCTCGCAAATCTTCTCCACGCCGCGATGCAGATACCCGATGTCGCAGTCCAGATCAATGACTGTCTCGCCGTCGAGCTTCAAGATCACTCGCAGCACACCGTGCGTCGAAGGGTGCTGCGGCCCCATGTTGAGTACCATCTCGCGCGCGGCGAGCAGGCGTTCCCGCGTGATGGCGATCTCCGGTTTGTGCATTATTCGAATCTCCCGCTGTATTCAGTCCCCTCGCGGAATTCGATCATGTTCAGGTGCTTCTCGCACCAGCGATTGTAACGGAATTCGAGTGGATAATCTTTCCGCAGGGGATGCCCCTCCCAATCTTCCGGCAGGAGCAATCGCCGCAGATCGGGATGCCCTTCGAATCGCACGCCGACCAGATCGTACGCCTCCCGCTCCATCCAATTGGCCGCGCTCCACACAGAGACAACGCTCGGACATGCGTCCCCTTCGGCCAGATTCACTTTCAATCGCCATCGCACATTCCGCGGAAAGGAGTAGAGGTGATAGATCACCTGAAAAGGCTGCTCCGCGTCCGGGATGTGCCGGGCCGTCAAATCGGTGAGGAAATCGAACTGCGCGTCCGGGTCATCCCGAAGGAAGCGACAAACCTCCACGATGTGCTCCCGCGCGATCGTGAGCGTGGGCATGCCCAGAACCTCCACGGCGTCGAGGACGGCTCCCGGGAACCGCTCCCGTAATTTGTTCAGAATGGGATCGTCACTCATCTCAACGATCGGGAGCGTCGGGGACGCTTTCGTCGCAGGAGCCCCTTTGGGCGTCGGTTTGTCCTTCTTCTCTTCCGGCATACGGCGTCGTGCGTCGGCGTGCGGTGCTCCTTCAAACAGCACGACTTTGTAACATAGATGCCTTGGTTTGTCAACGCGCGGCAACGAGCGGCTTCGCTTCGCGTTGAAACCAAAGGCGCTTCACGTTCGAGGTGATCGTTTCAAATAACGTGTTGGTGCGACGAGCAGGAGTTTTCTGTGGACACGGGGTGTGAGAGCAGGGCGGCCAAGGGGACTCGGTCGCCCGCGTGCCGCAGCCAGGCCATCAAGGAGACAAAGCGCAGGGGGTCCTCTTT
>JANWYV010000026.1 GCA_025055075.1 Blastocatellia bacterium | reverse complement strand
GTTCCGGCCTCGACCGAGGCGGTTCAAACCAAATCGGCTGAGCAAGAGCAGGCGGTGCGTCTCAAAGCTGAGCTGATCGAAGTGCGAGCCGTTGTCACGGATGAGCGAGGTCGGATCGTCGGCGATCTTAAGAAAGAAGATTTCGAGCTGCTGGAGAATGGCCGCCCTCAGGAAATCGCCTTCTTTTCGGTGGAACGAATCGAGAGCACGTCCCCGAGAGCAATCGAATCAGGCAGGGCGGAAGCCGACCGTCTGCGCCCGGCCGCGCCCCCAACGCGCGTGATCGTTCTGTTTGTGGATACGCTTCATCTTTCGTTCCCCAGTTTGGTGCGCGCTCGACAGGCGCTCCGCAGGTTCATTCTGGAGCAAACCAGCGAGAGCGATCTGGTCGCCGTCGTGGCGAGCGGCGGAGGAGTGGGGCTCGTCGGAAATTTCACTCAAAATCGGCGCCTGCTGCTTTATGCCATAGATCGGCTCACGTTTTGGGGGCAAGGGCTGTACAGCAGCAAATACACGCCCTATCTGGCGGCGATGGTTGATCGCGGCGATCGGCAGGCCCTGCAATTGGCGAGTGGAATTGTGGCAGCCGAAGAGAGAGTTGCCGACCCAGAGTACGTTCGCAACCGGGCGCGCATGATCTTGAGCGAAGCCGCTTGGAGGCGAAAAGCCGCGCTTTCGACGCTCGAAGCCGTCGCTGAACAGATGGCGGAGATGCCGGGGCAACGAATGATAGTTCTCATCTCCGATGGGTTTACCCTTATGGGCCCTGGCGGAAGTCCCGCGACCGAGGAGATCAACAGGGCGATCAGCCGCGCCGTTCGCTCGGGCGTAACTATCTACTCGCTCTCCGCGAGAGGGCTTGAGCCGGATCGAAGTTACGGACAAGAGGAGCTGGAAAATGGTCTGAACGCGCTGGCGAGCGACACCGGTGGACTGGCCTTCTTCAACACAAATGACCTGAACATGGCATTGCAGAGGGTGCTCGATGACACTCGCATTTACTACGTGCTGGGGTACTATCCCCCTGCGAATAAAGAGACTCAGTTTCGGCGCATAACCGTTCGAGTAAAGGGGCGTCCCGAATATAGCGTGCGCGTACCCAAAGGGTATCTGCCGGTAGCAACGAAAAAAGAACCGCCGCCCAAGAGTCCGCGCCAGCGATTGTTTCAAGCGGTGGCCGCGCCGCTGCCGCTCGCTGGCCTCGGCGTAGCGGCGTCGGCCGGGTTTTTAGAAGGCGAAGATGATAATGCGCAGGTTTCACTTCTCGTTCACCTGGATAGGAACACGCTCAATGCGGTCAGGCACAACGGACGCTCACGGTTCGAGATAGAGGTGGTCGCGGTCATCTACGACAATCAGGGGAAGCCGGTGAAGACTCTCGCTTACGACGTGAATATACTTGTGCGCCCGGAACGTTTAGAGCAAGCCGGGCAGAACATTTATCACTTCGTGCATCGGGTTGCGCTTAAGCCCGGTCTCTATCAAGTGCGCGTCGGCATCCGCGAACCCAGCACCGAACGAATCGGCACGGCGACGGCGTGGGTGGAAGTCCCGGATTTAAAGCGGAAGCGAATGACGTTGAGTAGCCTCTTTCTTGCCGAATGGGAATCAGGAAGAGAACTGCTGCCCCCAAGCGAACTGAATTCGGTGCTGGGACGATCCCTCAGGCGAGTGAGGAAGGGAAACAACCTGGTCTACTACCTGGTGATTTACAATGCCTCGGCACCGCCAGAGGATTTGAAGATGCAGATCGAGATCTTTGATGGGCAGGATCGAATCTATCAAAGCGAGTGGATGCCCGTGTCGCAGCGGATGATCGGGAGAAATAAAAAGGGTCTGGAAGTGGCCGAGCAAATGATGCTGGACAAGGTGCCGCCTGGCCTCTACGAGTTGCGCGTGACAGTCGAGGATCCAAAGTCAAAGCAAAAGATACAGCGGGCTGTCATCTTCGAGGTGGAGTAGCACCTCCGATCCGAGAGTTGATTTCGCGGCCTTTCGCTCCGCTCGGATCGAGCACTATGCAAGTCGCTCAGAGGGTAGAGACGCCTTAAGTGGAATAGGGGAGTGCGAGGGAAAGCGCATTTTTAGGCGAGGGATGAAAGGAGCTTCGTGTCCCTTTGGAAGCACTTCCAAGGAGAATTCCGACAAGAGGTCGTATTCGTGAAGCCAGGATCGCTACATGGTCAAAAGCTCTGCGCCGTGGATGCGGGAGGGGCGGAAGCCAAAGGTGTATTCCATCAAGGCGCAGGAGGGGACGGAGCTGAGCGTAGAAGAAGCACACATCATCTATGACTACGGTGAGCTTTCTTGGGGTGATGAAGTGGGAGTACCTGTTTATGACGATAATTATGGAGTAGTTGCTTTGAGTACGCAGGCGCTTCAGGAAGCTCAGAGGATCGTCAAGTGCACCGGAGCAGTGTGTGCAGGAGTCGTTGTGAGATACGTACTCGCGGGACCGGGAATTCTCAAATGCGTAATGGCTGGTTGCGTTGGTGCCGGCGTAGCGTGCATCATAGGAGCCTTACTGTCATGACTATTGGTCATGAGCGCAACAGGATGAAGAGCGAAAGAGCAGATCGGTTCGTTATAACTTGATTCTTCCTGCTCTGAGCCCAAGAGGAAGCCACTTTTCGCAGCTTAGGCGCTATTTTAGTCACTCAGTGGAGGGAAAAATTATGGGATGGTTTGGTGTTCCGAAGAAGTCCTTCGTCAACGTTCCGAATCAGTGGGGCGATAGCCGCCATGACGATTGCCGCGCTCAAGCGCGTCATGCCGAAAGCGTATGCGTTTGGCTTGGGCGTTTTCGTACTGGGCTCACCCTCTATCCGTAAGATAGGGCCTTTGCCCGTGCAGAAGGACGACGGCTGGGGTTCCGCAGAATATTTTTCGCGAGCCTTGCCGGAGGCCTCGTCGCGGCTATTCTTTTTATGTGAAGCCGATGTAGGAAAAACACTCTGCCACGTTGGTGGCCTGGTTCCCGAAGCGGAAGGTGATGGAAAGGGACGCAAGCCGATGCCTTCTCTTGGTCGAACAAAACGTTCGCACCTGCCGATGCAGCGTGTTGAAAGACGGCACAGTGGGGTTCCCTTGAGAAGAGCGGGAAATTGACGGGCATCGGCGAATACTTTCCGGCTGCAAGAATCACGTGTCCCCCTTTTCGTCATTCGTCCTCGAGAACGCGTCCGAGATGGGCGAAGAGCGCGGCATAGAGTTCGATCCCATCCCAGAAGTTTTGTATGCGCAGGTTCTCGTTCGCCGCGTGCTGATTGTTGTCGTGGTTGACAATGGGCACGCCGATGATGGGAACCTGGAGCAATTCCTGGAAGAGATACATGGGGATGCTTCCGCCGAGCGTCGGCATCTTCACGATAGGTGCTCCGACCGTCTCCTCGATGAGGCGCACAATGGCGCGAGAAACAGGCAGATCCATCGAGGTGCGCGCTGGTGGGTATCCGGATCCCCAGACGAGCCGGGCGATTCGGGGATGCTGGCGCCGTTGGTCGAGCGTCGGCTCTTCGGAAACGATGGTGAAGCCCTGTTGGCGGATGTGCTCTTCGACGCGGCGACGGACGCTCTCGGGTGTTTGGTCGGGCACGAGGCGGAAATCAATGGAGGCCGTCGCTTCAGTGGGAATGGCGTTTTGCGCTGTCTCGCCTACATGCCCGGCGCGAAGGCCTCGCACGTTGAGGGCGGGAGCCATGATGAGTTCGACTAAGCGTCGTCCTTCGCCTTCGGACCAGCCGAGCCCTAGCTCTTCTCGAAGCGAAGCCTCTATGTCGGGGGTTTCAGCGAGCGCGCGTCGTTCGCTCTCAGTGAGCGGGCGCACGTCATCGTAGAATCCGGCGATGCGAATACGCCCGTTCTCATCGCGCATGCTGGCCAGAAGATGGGCGAGCAAGGCGGCAGGATTCGGCGCCCAATTCCCGTAGTGTCCGCTGTGCAAAGGGCGCACGGGGCCGTACACCGTGAGTTCCAGGTCCACAATTCCTCGCGCGCCGAAGTAGACTTGTTGGCGGCGCGTTTGATGGACCGGCCCGTCGCAGAGCACCCAGGCATCGGCCTTCAGCCGATCGGCGTACTTTTGCAAGATCGCTCGCAAATGGGGCGAACCCGCCTCTTCTTCTCCCTCGAAGAAGAACTTGAGGTTCACTGAGAGGGGAATCGCTGCGGCGCGCAAGGCATCCAGAGCCACGAGGAGCGCGACAATAGGCGATTTGTCATCGCTCGCCGAGCGCGCGTAGAGACGCCATTCGCCGGGGATGGGCGTAGGGATCGCCGACCATGGGATCTCGCGTCCACCGTGCTCTAGAGGTCGGTCGCGGAGCACGGGTTTCCATGGATCGCTCGCCCACTGCGAGGGATCTACCGGTTGACCGTCGAAATGCGCGTAGAAGACGATCGTTCGTCGCGCATTCGGGACGAGGAGTTCGCCGTAGACGGCTGGCGGAGCATCGCCCACTTGAAGGATCTCCGCACGAATGCCGCGTCGCTCGAGCATCCTCTTTAAGAATTCGGCGTTTCGACGAATGGCCTCGCGATCCGAAGCGACATTAGGGATGGAGAGGAATTCGACCAGCTCGCCGAGGATCGCCCGTTCGTGTGCGAACCGATAGGCGCGCACGCGCTCGCGCGTGGCTCGCACGTCTTCGGTGAGCGAGCGTTGACCGACAGCGAGACTAGGCAAAAGCGAAAGGAGAACGGTCCAACTCATCACGATTCGTCGTCTCATGGCTAACTCTCCCGCATTGTGTGCGCGCGGCGCTCTCCAGCTATGTGGTGAAGAGCACCGCGCGCTCTCTCAGTGAAGCTGCGCTGAGGAACCGGGGACTTCGCGCCATGGCTCGAAGCGTCCGCCCAGATGTTTGGCCAGGAATTCCTCAGCGCGACCGAAGAAGTCGAGCCGATTCTCCGGACGGGCGAATCCATGCCCTTCGTCGGGATAGACGACATAGGTGACCGGGATGTTCTTCGCCCGCAGTGTCTGCACGATCTGATCGCTCTCCGCCTTTTTGACGCGCGGATCATTCGCTCCGTGGGCGATGAGCAGCGGCGCCTTGATCTGATCGGCTCGGAACAGTGGTGAGCGCGACTTCAGGAACTCTTCGTCGGTCTCCACTTTCCCCAGACGTTTGTCGAAGAGCGCTTTTATGGGAGCCCAGTAGGGCGGGATCGAGCGCAGGAGCGTGACGAGATTCGAGGGGCCGACGATGTCCACGCCGCAAGCGAATTCTTCGGGCGTGAAGGTCAAGCCGACGAGCGTCGCATAGCCACCATAGCTGCCGCCCATGATGCACACGCGTTTGGGATCGGCGTATCCTTGCTGCACGGCCCAGTTCTTGCCGTCAATCAAATCGGTGTGCATCTTCCCGGCCCACTCTCGATCGCCCGCATTCAAGTACGCCTTCCCGTATCCGGTCGAACCGCGGAAGTTGACTTGCAGGACAGCGTAACCACGGTTGGCGAGCCATTGAACGATGGGATCGAATCCCCACACATCGCGCGCCCACGGGCCGCCATGTACGAGCAGCACCATCGGCAGATTTTTCGGCGGAACGCCAACCGGGAGTGTGAGATATCCGTAGATGGTCATTCCATCGCGAGCCGTGAACGAGATCGGCTGCATCTTCGCCAGGCGATACTGCTCGAGCGCCGGTCGGTTGCTGAAGAGCATGCTGAGTCGCCGCGCTGAACGATCGTAGGCGTAGTAATAGACGGGGCCGTCGTCCATGAGGTAGGCGACGATCCACATCCGGTCCTCGCGGTCTCGACTGATGATGCTCAGATCGCCGTCACGTTCCTTGCGAAGAAGATCGAAGTCGGCGCGAAGCGAGGGATCCAAAAGCTGCCATTCTCGACGGGCGCGGATGAACTGCACGGCCTCAAGGCGTCGCGTCTTCGGATGGACCAGCCATTCGCTCACATCGTACTGCGGATCTTCGGCGATGACGGTCATCTTCCCAGTGGCGATATCCACCTCGATCAATCGCGCGGCGTTAGCGCCGACACTAGAGGCGAGCCAGAGGCCACGGCCGTCCGGCGTGAATCCGGCGATTTGGCCCATAGTCTCGTCTGGTCCCCATCGCAACAGCTCGCGCCAAGGTGATCTAGCATCCTCGCGCACGCGAATGAGCATGCCTCCATCCGGAGTGAAAGCGGCCGCCGCGCGCACTTGCAACCGATGGTCCGCGGCCCATCCCATCACATCTCCAGGGTTCTCCGTGTCCAGCTCGACGGCGCCAGTCTTCAAATTGATGCGATAGACATCGTGCCATCGCCGATCGCGGAGATTCAATCCCACGAGGATCTCATCGGGGAACTGCGGATCGGTCGCTACGATCCGCGCTTGCACGCCTTCGAATGGCGTCAGGTCGCGCGTCGTCTTCGTCTTCAGGTTCGTCTGGTAGAGATGCCAATTCTCATCGCCGTCCCGATCTTGGATGTAGAGGATGTGCTCGCTATCCCCCTGCCAGACATACGCGCGAATACCGCGCTTTTTGTCCGAGGTCACGACCTGATCATCCTGTTTGCCAATGGTTCGCACCCAGACGTTGAGCACGCCGTTGTGCGGTGCCAAATAGGCAAGCTTCGTCCCGTCCGGGGAGATTTGCGGACTGGCTTTCTCGGGATTTCCGAAGAGGACTTCGCGGGGGATGAGCGGTGGCAACTCCACGGCCCACGCCCCCCATCCGTTCAGCCAAAGCAAGAAGCTCAAAAGTACGGCGCTACCCCCACGATATGCCCTTCGCATGAGCGTCCCTCCTGTCGCGAATATTTTGGCGCAAGCTCGCTATGTTCGAAACGTGCGCCGTTCACTTTTACGTCAGCTCGAGACTTTCGGTTCCGAACGCCGAACGCGCCTCAGAGAGCTTTATCGGGCGTAGTATCCTCGACGGGCCTTCACGCGGACGCCGGGGCGCAGGACCTTGACGCGAATGGTGCGCCATTTTCCGTCGCGCGCGGTATTGATCGGGCTATAAGCGAGGCTATAGATCGTGCGCAGCTCGTCGGCGATGCGTTGGTAGACGCCTTCCAAGTCCTCGACCGTATCCGCTCGATAGAGCGTCCCAGCCGAGTGCTCGGCGAGCGCCAGAAGTTGTCGTCGAGCGACGGCGTAGCTCATCGGACTCTCCCGCCGCTGCCGCACGACCATCTCGTATTCCGTGTCCAGGTAGATCGGATAGATGAGCACGTCCGATTCCTGAACGCGCGCGAGCAGCTCTTCAAACGTGTGCTCCGTCGGATAGAGCCAAGGCTGGCGGATCGAATTGTCCACACCATCGGTCATGACGACGATGGCTTTGCGGCGTCCAGGACGTTGTTCCACTTCAGTGAGCACGCGCCACAGGGCATCGTAGAACGCCGTTCCTCCTCCTCCCCGAATGGTCTGAATCCGTTGCTTGAGCAAAAGACGATCATTCGTGAACGGCGCGATCTCATAGACACGGCGCGCGAAGGCGAAGATGGCCATGCGATCCTCTGGCCCGATCATGTCCACGAAGGCTTGCGCCGCGCGGCGGATGACGCCCAGCTTCGACTCGGTACTTCCGCTGACATCCAGAAGCAACGCGAGATCGAATGGCGCCGTCACTGGGGAGAAATGGGTGACCTGCTGCTCCACGCCGTCTTCGTAGACGATGAAATCTTGCTTTTGAAGATCGCTCACCGCTTTCCCATGCTCATCGGTCACGCTCACGTTGACGTTGACCAGCGGCGCTTCCAACGTGATAACGTCTCCCGTATCCTCTGAGCGCGCTCGACGCGGTGGCGGCGGAGGAGACTCTTCTATCGGATCCGTGCGAAGGCTTGGGCGAGAGCGCGAAGATGAGGATGCTTCGCGGTCGGGCAGTTCGCGCGGAGGAGTCGGCGGTGGCGATTCGGCGCGCGCTAGAGAAGGCGGTGGAGACATCGTCGGGGAGAGCGCCAGCAGGCGAATGTCGCCGCGCGTCGTCTTCACCATCAGCGAGCGCCCGCCGCGCCCCACTCGGCCTTCGACGGCATGGGCGTCGAACTTTCCTTTGATGAGGATGGGAAGCTCCGATTGGATGGATCCTTGCGCGGCGAGCAGAGTGATCTCCGCATCGAAATTAATCGGCAAGCGCAGCGTGATGTTCCCCCCGAGCGTTTCGATCGTCGTCGTTCCGGGCTCGCCGGAGACCTCAATCGCTCCATCGGCGGACTTCAGCTCTAGGAGCGTTCCATCCGGCACGCGCAGCCGCACATCGAGGCGAAGCTGAGGGACGGAAGGGATCGCGCACGTGAAGGTCTCTGACGAGACGTTCAGCGATACCAGCGAGGCGCGAAAAGCGCGGGCACCGGACGCGGGACGCACCTCCATTTCCACGCGCGGTCGAGACCACGTCTGCACAGAGATGCCCCCGGAGAGATTCTCCACGCGCGCTTTCCCCCCGATTGGAAAATCGAACGCTTTTTCCACGGTGGGAACAGCCACCTGGCGCCCCGATTGACGAGAGAGACTTGCCGAAGGACCAAGCAGCAGGAGGAGAAGGACCCACGCCATGAGTGCGGCACCTCGGTTCTTCATCGTGCGGCCTCCTTTTCCGTCCTCCCGAGGTCCCCTCTCAGGGTCGCTCGCGGAGCGTGATGCGCCGTTTGCTTGGATGCACCGTCCCGCGATCGCGTTGGGAGACGAAGACCGCGCCTTCGGCGACGGCGTCAGTGCGGACATCGCGTCGAAGATCAGCGAGCCCATGACCTCCCTCCCTTCGCGCGCCGCATCGCTCACGACGGAGGACGCGAGCGTTGCGGATTGAGCCATTCGTTCAACCCATCGCCCGCGAGGTTGAACGCGAGCACAGTCACGGCGATGGCCAATCCGGGGAAAAGGACCAAATGAGGGGCCGTCGTCAAATACGCGCGTCCGGAATCAAGCATTTTCCCCCAACTGGGCATCGGCTCTTGGACGCCGAGACCGAGGAAACTCAAGCTCGCTTCGGCGAGCACGGCGCCAGCTACGCCGAGCGTCGCCTGCACAATGAGCGGTTGCACGACATTGGGCAGGATGTGGCGGAGCAGGATGCGGGCATCGCCGGCGCCCATCGCGCGCGCGGCCTGGACGAAGTCCAACTCCTTCACCTTCAGGACCTGGCCGCGAATGAGGCGCGCGTAGCTCACCCATCCGATGATCGAGAGCGCGAGGATCAAATGGTTCACGCTCGGGCCGAGGAAGGCGATCATCGCCAAGGCCAGCAAAATGCCGGGAAATGCCAGGAACGTGTTGAAGAGGAAACCCGAGATGAGCCGATCCGTCCATCCGCCATAGTAGCCCGCTATGGCTCCGATGATCGTCCCCACGCTCGCGCAGATGGCGACGACCATGAGGCCGACGCGCAAGGAGACGCGCGCGCCGTAGAGCAATCGGGAGAGGACATCGCGTCCGAATTCGTCTCGCCCCATCGGATGAGCCCGCGAAGGCGGTTGCAAACGAGCGGCCAAATCCTGTTTTTGGATGTCATGGGGGGCCAGGCGCGGCGCCCAGAGCGCCACAAGGAGCAGCCCCGTGACCAGAACCCATCCGATCTTCCCCGTCCATCCCATGCTCATTCCACCTTGATCCGAGGATCGAGCACGCGGTACAGCAGGTCGGTCGCCGTGTTGACGAAGATGTAGGTCAGCGAGATCACGAGCAGACAACCTTGCACGAGCGGATAATCGCGCGCGGCGATGGCTTCAATGGTGAGCGTACCGATCCCCGGCCAATTGAAGATGCGTTCGGTGATGATCGCCCCGCCGAGCAAAACGCCGAATTGCAAGCCCACGATGGTGACGACTGGGATGAGGCCATTGCGCAAGACATGGCGATAGATCACTGTGCGCTCGTCGAGGCCCTTGGCGCGAGCTGTCTTCACGTAGTCTTGGCGTAACTCCTCCAGGACGCTCGTGCGCACTAAGCGGGTGAGGATCGCCGCCAGAGCCGCTCCAAGCGTGAACGCCGGAAGGACGAGATGCGCCGGATCGCCGAAGCCTGAAGGGGGTAAGAGCTGGAGCTTCACTGAGAAAAGGAGGATCAGCAGCGGACCCAAGGCGAAGTTCGGTAGTGCGATCCCCAACAGCGCGACTATGGAAGCCGCGGCGTCGCGCACCCCTCCGTGATGGCGAGCTGCCGTCACGCCGAGCGGGATCGCGATGAGCACGGCGACGAGCAGAGCGGCGACGGCCAATTGCAATGTCGCCGGATAGCGAGAGAGGATCTTCTCGGCGACAGGACGCCGATCCACAAAGGTCACGCCGAGATCGCCCTGCAGCACCTGCTTCCAATAGTTCGCGTATTGCTCCAGCAGCGGCCGATCCAGTCCGAACCGACGGCGCATCTCCGCCACTTGTTCGGGCGTCGCCGTCTCTCCGAGAAAGGCGAGGACCGGATCCCCCGGCACCAGATGCAGCAGCAGGAAGACGAGCGTCACTACAGCCCAAACCACCGGAATGACGAGCAGGAGCCGACGCAAGAGAATACCCGCGATGCCGTTCATGCGTCACCTCATCGTTTCACACGAGATTCTTCGCGCTGACATCGCCGACCTCGCCGTCATTTCGTCGAACGCCCGATTCATCCTTCCCCTTCCTCGATGACCTGGAGGAGAAACGCGAGCGGGCCGAGCAGCGAGCGACTCTCACTCCACAGGCCTTCCGGGCGCAGCGACGAGACGCGAATGCTCGGCGGCCACTGCGCGGCGAGCCGATACGCGGCTTCCGCATCTTGTGCGCGGATCGCCATCGAGGACATGCGTTCCATCCGTTCGATGGCGCGCAGGAATGCGCGCACCGTCTCCTGCTGTTCGAAGGTCACCGTGATCTCGAATCCATCGCTCGCCGTCAATCGCGCGCGCAGCGCCGAATCGTCGTCCACGGTCTCCCGTCTCTCGCGCGCGAGGAGAACCTGCTCGATCTGCTTCGGATGCCCGATGAGCAGGTGTCCGTCGAGGAAGGCGAACGCGCGCTCCGGATGCGCTTCAGACGCGAAGAGGGAGATCCCGCGCACGGAGGTCTCGCGCACGCGCGCTCCCATATGCTTGAAGTGTTTTCCGATCAATGCCGCGAGCTTCGGCGCGTTTCGCGCGGAGATGAGCAGCAGCAGCGTCGGATCGCCCGTGTCCACGACAGCGAGCGTTGATCCGAGCGCATCGGCGACCGTCTCCTCTGGATCCCATCCGAGTGCTTGGCGCATGCGAGCGAGCGTCCCCGCGAGGATGAGGCGAAGCGGTTCAGGAAGCGAGGCCCCGAGCGTCTCTTCGAGCGCGGTGGTCAACGCTCGAGCGTCCGTCCACCGATAGAGGGTGAAATGACGAATCCGCCTCGGGATGAGGCGAAGCGTCGCATCTTCCGCTGACGACGCGTTCGGACGCAGGATCGGATCGTAGCGCTTCACCCACGTCTCGTCGAGGTCGAGGATGTATCGGGTGACGACCTCGCCGCCGTCGAATTCGACGGCGAACGCGACATTGAACGAGAGGGCTTTGAGTACAGCGCGCATGAGGTCCTGCTGGAGGGGGGAAGCCGTGATCGCGCGTGCGCCGAGAGCGAGCGCTTCGCCACTGGCCCATCCCCAGAGGATGTTCTGACGCTCGCGCTCTCTCCATCCGAACGCAGATCCGTTCGACGTGTGTTCGACTGCGCGGCGGAGCGCGTGCAATCGCGGGTGCGTTTCCAACGAGGGGCGGCGTCCTCGGGCGGTCTCGATGATCGCGCGCAGAACGTCCGGGTGCGTCGCCACGATGAGCGTCTTCGCGCACACGCTCCAGAAGAAGCCGTTCCCGGAGGCGTGAGCCCGATAGCCGACGATCGGTTTCCCTTCGTAAGAAGAGCGCTCGATGGTGAAGGTGCCGTAGGCGCGGCTGGCGAGCGTGTGCGCGTGCGTCTCGGCGAATCGGCGGAGCGCGTCTTCGGAGCGCGTGGTCGTCCAGAGGAGCGCCAGATGAGGTCGGACGGTCTCTCCCTCCCAGTCCATCCCTGTGACGACGAGGGCCATCGGCGAGCGCGCGAGCCATCCCCATTCCCACAGCTCGCGCGGAAGCCTCTCGAAGAGCACGCCCCCGTGCGGGATCTCAATTCGGAGATCGTTCACAATGCGCGTCGAGCGCAGGCCTTCGAGCACGCGTATGGGATCGCGCACTTCGAGATAGAAGAGCGCCGTCTGAGGCGTCAGCTCACTCGGCGCGCGCCGTTCGGCGAGCGCGCCGCGGAAGACAAGCCCTCCGGCTCCCGCCAGGATGAGGACGAGCAGGGCGATCCTTCGACGTCGAGGTGAGCGATCGCGATTCCCGGGACGATCCGTCATCTCCTCATCGAGGCGTCCTTGATTCCGCACGAAACTTCGCGCGACGCTCCTTCGAAGCGCGCGGAGGATCGCTCCCGCACGGGCCATTGCCGTTTTTGCGCCCCCCGTTGATTTCTCCACGTCCACTCGTTATTATAGCGGCGAGCATCTCACGATGGGGAGCGCGCGGGGCGATGGGCGAGCGGGTACGTGTGGTTATGTATACCAAGCCAGGATGCCATCTCTGCGAGGAAGCTGAGCGCATCCTCGCGACCGTGGACTGCGCTGACCTGTTCGATCTGGAGATCGTCAACATCGAACGAGATGAAGAGCTGCGTCGCCAATACGGGGAGCAGATCCCCGTCATCTTCATCGGTGGGATCAAGGCGTTCAAGTATCGCGTAGATCCGCGCGAGTTTTGTCGCAAGGTGCGCCGACTTTCAGCGCGAGCGAGGTGAGGTGATGAAAACCCGTCAACTCTTGATCGCAGTGATCGTGTCTCTGGCCGCCTGCTCGACGAATTCCTCTTCCACGACAGTGGTCCAGGAACGATCGGCGACGACGCCTGCTCCGACGGAATTCAGCGGCGAGCGCGCGTTCGAACATGTCCGCCGGTTGGTCGAATTGGGGCCGCGGCCTGTCGGCAGTGAGGCGCACGCGCGCATGCGCGCTTACATCGTAGCCGAATTGAAGGCCTGCGGCTTGAACGTTCGAGTGCAGGAATTTCGGGCGCAGACGCCGCTTGGGGAGAAGACCATGTTCAACCTCATCGCCGAGCGCGCCGGCGCGAGCGAAGATGTGATCATCCTGGCTAGCCATTACGATACGAAGCTCTTCACCGATTTCTCCTTCGTGGGGGCGAACGACGGGGGATCCAGCACGGGAGCGCTCCTGGAGCTGGCGCGCGTGCTCGCCGCGCGACCGGAGACCCCACGATACACGTTCTGGTTCGTCTTCTTCGATGGGGAGGAGGCGTTTGTCTCGTGGTCGCCAACGGACGGCAAATATGGGAGCCGGTACATGGTGGAGCAGCTGGAGCGGAGCGGGCAGCTCTCTCGAATTCGCGCGCTCATTTTGCTGGATATGATCGGCGACAAAGACTTGGACATCGTGCGCGACGCATACTCGACCCGTTGGCTTCAAGACATCTTCTGGGAGACAGCGCGAGAACTCGGCTACGAGCGACATTTCACGAATCGCGAGACGTTCGTGGACGACGACCACGTCCCCTTCTTGCAGAAGGGCGTGCCGGCAGTGGACCTCATTGACTTCAACTATGGGTTGTGGAATCGGTATTGGCATACGGCCGAGGATACGCTCGAAAAAGTGAGCCCGCGGAGTTTGAAGATCGTGGGTGATGTGGTGCTGCGGGCGCTGCCGCGCATCGAAGCCGCGCTCGCGACATCGGGGAGACGGTGAGATGGTCACGCGTATTGCCGTCATTCCGGGGGATGGGATCGGCGTCGAGGTGACGCGCGAGGCCGTGCGTGTGTTGGAGGCCGCGGCCGAAGCGTACGGTCTCGCGCTGGAGATGACGCATTTCGATTGGGGGGCGGAGAAGTATCTGCGCGAAGGGATCGGATTGCCCGAAGGAGCCGTCGAGATGCTCCAGCGGGAATATGACGCAATCTTGGCGGGCGCCTTCGGCGATCCGCGCATTCCGGACCATCGGCACGCGCGGGAGATCTTGCTCGGCTTGCGCGTGCAGTTGGATCTGTTTGTGAACTTACGGCCGGTGAAGTTGCTGGATGAGCGCCTGACGCCGCTCAAGGGGCGGACGCCGGACGACATCGATTTCGTCATCGTGCGGGAGAACACCGAGGGCGCGTACGTGGACGTCGGCGGCGTGTTCAAAAAGGGAACGCTCGAGGAAGTGGCCATTCAAGAGGAGATCACGACGCGGCGGGGAACGGAGCGAATCATCGTCGCGGCCTTCGAGTATGCGCGGCGGCAGCGACGACGGCGCGTCACGCTCGTGGACAAATCGAACGTGTTGCGCTATGGACATGGGTTGTGGCAGCGCGTGTTTTGGGAAGTGGCCGAGCGCTATCCCGAGATCGAGGCGACGCACCAATACGTGGACGCGATGGCGCTACGAATGGTGCAAGATCCGGCTTCCTGCGATGTGATCGTGACGACGAACATGTTCGGGGACATCCTGAGCGATCTCGGCGCAGCGCTCATCGGTGGCTTAGGATTGGCGCCGTCGGGGAACATCCACCCGGGGCGCATCTCGCTCTTCGAGCCGGTGCACGGGACGGCGCCGGAGTTGGCGGGAAAGGGTGTGGCCAATCCGATGGGCGCGATCCTCACGGCGGCGATGCTGTTGGACTATGTGGGGGCGGAAGAGGCGGCGCGCGCCATCGAGCGGGCTGTCGTCGCGACGATCCAAGCGGGTGAGGTCACGCGCGATCTCGGCGGCTCTCTCTCGACCGAAGATGTCGGACGCGCCATCGCCGCGCGCGTGCGCGCTCGCACCTTGTGAGCATTGGTGAAGACGGCGAGGCTCTTTGAGCGCCTCGGGTCAGGGAAGAGTGGAGGAGAGGGGGAGATGAGGAAGTGGCAATATAAGACGCTGGATTGGGGCGAGCTGAGAAAGCTCGGGGCCATCGTGACGGGAAAGGACTTCGTGGACGAGAACGTGGATGCCGGATTGAATAAGCTGGGAGAGGAAGGGTGGGAATTGGTCGGCGTGTACGTGGATGGGTTCGTCGTCCATCGCTCGCAAAAGAACATCGAGATCACCTCGATCAGCCGGTACGTCAAGTTCACCTTCAAGCGGCCCATCGAATGAAGGCGATTCGAACGGCTATCGCTTCATGAAAGGCTCGAGGATGACGAGCCCTCGCGGGGGTGGGGAGAATCGGGCGCGCGCTCGCCACCGGCGCTCGGCCGAGGGGATCGAGAGATGCCGTTCGTTCGAATTCCTGAGGGCGAACTGTATTACCGCCGTGTGGGGACGGGACCGCCGCTAGTCCTCGTCAACGATTGGCCGTTCTCCCATCGGTATTGGGAACCATTGGCCGATCAGTTGGCGCGCTCCTATACTGTTGTCGCGTTCGATCCGCGCGGCATCGGGCGTAGCCGATCCTTTGCGCAGACGGCCGCTCACGACGTTGAAGCTCACGCCGAGGACATACACGAGTTGATCACGGCGCTTGATCTGGGCGAGGTGCATGTGATCGCCCATGCACTCGGTGCGATCCCGGCGGTGTTATCTCTCCATCTCCATCCACAGAATGTGCGCACGCTGACGCTCCTCAATCCGATGTTGGGACCGACGCTCTCTCCGCGCGTGGAGAAATACATCGCGTCGGCGCAGTTGCTGCTGCTGTTGCGACAGCTCGCCGCCGTGCCGCTTGTCCGCTCCCTCCTCTTTCGAGGATATGCCTTGGGTCGGCTCCCGAAGGCGTATCGACGCATCCTCGCCGAAGATCTTCTGCAGGTGGACGTGCGCGCTGCTTGGGAGATGGTGCACTCGGCGACGGAGGAGATCACTTTGCGCCGATTCTGCGCCGCCCTCTTCGAATGCGCGCGCCCTATTCTGCTGGTGGCCTGTCGCCAAGACGGCTGGTCCTCGGTCGAGACAGCGCGCTGGCTCTTCGAGCGGATTCACGCCGGACGGCTCGTGACGATGGCGTCTCCGGCCCATTTCCCCATGCTCGAAACTCCGGAGCGGTTGAGCGATGTGCTCACCGAGTTTTACAAAAAGGCCGGCGCGTGATAAATTCCCTTAATAGTGCGAAGATGCGGACCATCGCACGGGAACACTTTTGCAACTCGCTCTCCCGCCGAAGCGTAATGAGCGAGTGGAGATCGAAGTGCAGGAGGATGACGATGTCGAACGAACGAACATGCATGAGCATCGCGCCGGTTGAGGCCTCGCGCCGGATCCGAGAGATGTCGGTCTTGGTCGTCGCCGGGACGGCAAACCGTCAGGCCGAACTCGGGCGTGTGATCGAGCGGCTCGGATGCCAGGTGACGACGGCCGATTTCTTGCAGTTGGAGAGCTTGCCCATCGAGAGCAAGACGTTCCAACTCGTGGTTGTGGATGTGGAGCGGGATCTCTCGCCTCTTGGGGGAACGCTCGCGCGGATCGAGCCGCAGAAGGTCATTGCCCTCATTCCCGAGGGGATGCGGGAGCAAGGGGCGTGGGTCATGGGGATGACCTTCGGTCGCTACGTGCTCAAGCCGGTCCATCCCGAGGAGCTGCTTCAAGCTGTGCGCGATCGGTTGGAATTGGTGGCCTTGCAGGAGACGGCGACCCGCCTGAGCGACGAGCTGCGCGCGCGATATCGGATCGAGAATATCATCGGGATCAGTCGAGGGGCGGAGATGCGTCGCACGTTCGTTCGGACTTTCGCGGGCATGCGGCATCCGCTCTTTCTCTCCGGAGAGCGGGGCGTGGGCAAGCAGATGCTCGCGCAGACGGTGCATTACAGCAGCCCCTGGGCGATGGCGCCATTCGTCTTGGTGGACACGGCGCATGTCCCCGCGAGCGCAATCTCCGGGTTGCTCTTCGGCGATTCGGGATGGATCGAAGGAGAGGTCGAGCCGATCGGTCGTGGCGTGACGTCGCTATTGGGCGCAGGGACGGTTTATATCACGGAGGCGTCGCTCGTCCCCCTTCCGCTTCAATATCGCCTCGCGGCATTCCTTCACGAGCAACAGGCGGCTGAAGCGGAAGGCGCCGCTTCGGGACCTCGTTTCATCTTCGGCAGCCAATGGACGCCGGAGCAGTTGCGACGCAAGGGGTTGCTCGTCGAGGACCTCTATCAATTGGTGCGAGAGGCTCACTTGGGGATCGAGCCGTTGCGCGCTCGTCCGGAAGACATTCCCTATTTCGTGGACTACTTCGTGGAGCGCATTTGCCAACGACAGCAGAAGGAGAAGCGCACGCTGACGGATGAAGCGCTTCAGGCGCTCGTGCGTTATGCCTGGCCGGAGAACGTGGATGAGCTGCAGCGTGTCCTGGAAGTCGCTGTGCGTCGAACGGTCCCTCCACCCATCGATATCGCACACTTGCCAGAACCGATCGGACGTCCGGCGCCGCGTGTCCCCAAGGTTCCCTTCCCAGAGGAGGGGATCGACTTCTACGAGCTGGTGGAAGAGTTCGAGCGGGGACTGATCGTGGAAGCACTGCGACGGACTGGAGGGAATCAGCGCCGCGCGGCGCGGCTGTTGCGTTTGAGGGAAACGACGTTGGCCGCGATGCGGCGACGCCTGAACATAGCACCCGATCGGGTCTGAGGCTCTCCGTGGGGGAGATGAAGGAGCTTCGGGAGATCACGGCTGATGTCCGGCGAACGCACGCGAATGAGCGCGTTCCGGGAGAGTTCCCGTGCCTTTTGGAACAGCGCATCCGACCGGATCGGCGATACGTGCGAATCGGCATCGTGCTGACCATCCTGTTGCATGGCTCGCTCTTCGGCTACACCCTCTATGATTCATATCGCACGCTCTCATCCTGGAGGAGTTTGATAGGATTAGCCATCGTGAGCGAGCCAGGGCGCTGGCAAGGAATACGGCTCTCGGATCGCACGCTTCTTCTGGCCCCGCTCTACTATCCGCCCGGACTCTTGGTTTCGTCCTCGGATGAGGAAGCGAAGCGCCGCGCCGAGGAACGGCGACGGCGTCAGGAGGCGGAGCGTCGCTTGCGCGAGCACATGGAGCAGATGGCGCAAGCGAACGAAGCCGCGCTCAATCTGCCGAAGACGTGGGAGGAACTGGAGCAACGGGTCAAGGACGAAGCGCGGAAGCTGAATATCGGGCCGATCCGCGACGCTATCGTCGAGATCTATCGCGCCAAGCAAGAGGGACGTCTCGCGTTCCAGGACATCAGCGTCGCTGTCTCCTTCCGCGTGCAGAAGGATGGCACGCTGGCGGACATCGCGCTTGTGGAGCCTTCGGGTATCCCGCAGGTGGATGCCGCCGCGTTGATGATCGTTGAGGAGGCGAGTCGCGCGCGTATTCTGACGCCGCTTGTGAGCGCTCAGTCGGTGACCGTGAAGCTCGTCATCGCGGAGACGACCGAATTGCGCTTCATCATCGTCTCGCCGTCGGAGGCGGGAGCTGCTCAGCTCGTCAGTCAGTTGAACGGATTGCTCCTGCTCACGCGCTTGAATGCGGGGAAATTGGATCCTCAAGCGGTGGCCATTCTCTCGCGCTTGATCATCACGCAGCAAGGGCGCAACATCATCGCCAGCGTGAAGCTCCCTCGCGCGGAAGCGACGGAGATGTTGAAGAGCCGTATTGGGTCCGAGGAGTGACGCGCCGTCCGCTCGGACCCTCAGCCCATTGGAGGGTGTCCTTCGCCCGAGGAGTGCCTATGAAGACCATCATTGAACCATTTCGGATCAAGGTCGTCGAGCCCATCCGCATGACGACGCGCGAAGAGCGGGAGCAATACTTGCGTGAGGCCGGCTACAACCTCTTTTTGATCAAGTCGGAGCACGTCATCATAGACCTTTTGACCGACAGCGGCACGGCGGCGATGAGCTCCGAGCAGTGGGCGGCCATGATGCGAGGAGATGAGTCGTATGCCGGGAGCGCGAGTTTTTATCGTTTCGAGGCCGTCGTCCGCGACATCTTTGGGTTCAAGCACGTCATCCCCACGCATCAGGGACGGGCGGCTGAGCGCATCCTCTTCTCCATCATGTGTCGGCCCGGGCACGTCGTGCCGAGCAACACGCATTTCGACACGACGCGGGCGAATATCGAATACGTCGGAGCCGAGGCCGTGGATCTGCCGATCCCCGAATTCTATAAGCCCTCGGTCTATCACCCCTTCAAGGGGAACATGGACACGGACGCGCTGCGCGCGCTGATTCGGCGCGTCGGGCCGGAGCGCATCCCGCTGGTCATGCTCACGGTGACGAACAATTCCGGTGGGGGGCAGCCCGTCTCCATGGCCAATATTCGCGAGGTGAAAGCCATCTGCGCCGAGTATGGCATTCCGCTCTATCTGGACGCCTGCCGCTTCGCCGAGAACGCCTATTTCATCAAGCTCCGCGAAGAAGGGTATGCCGAGAAGTCGGTTCGAGAGATCGCCCGCGAGATGTTCTCCTATGCGGATGGCTGCACGATGTCCGCGAAAAAAGATGGGCTGGCCAACATCGGCGGATTCCTGTGCACGAACGACGATCGGCTGGCGCAGCAAGAGAAGGATTTGCTCATCCTGACTGAGGGATTTCCCACATACGGGGGTTTAGCCGGCCGCGACCTGGAGGCGATTGCCGTGGGGTTGCAAGAGGTCCTCGATGAGGACTATCTGCAATATCGTTTCGCTTCGACGCGCTACTTGGGGCGACACATCGCCGAGGCCGGCGTTCCGATCGTGCAGCCGCCGGGCGGTCACGCCATCTACATTGATGCTGGGGCGATGCTCCCGCACATTCCTCCCTCACAATATCCCGCGCAAGCGCTCGCTGTCGAGCTCTATCGTGAGGCCGGGATTCGCTCGGTCGAGATCGGCTCGGTCATGTTCGGCAAGCCTGATCCGAAGACGGGGGAGGAGATCCCGGCACCGATGGAGCTGGTGCGGTTGGCGATCCCTCGCCGCGTCTACACGCAGAGTCACATTGACTACGTGATCGAGGCGATCCTGGAGGTCTACAAACGGCGCGAGACGATCCGCGGCTATCGCATCGTGTGGCAAGCGCCGTTCTTGCGCCATTTCACCGCGCGCTTCGAGCCCCTCTGAAACGGGCTTCAGCGCGCGAAGTATCCCGGGCGCGTGCGCACTCGCGCCCCGCGACGAGCGACGCGAACTTCGATTTGTCGCCAACTCCCGTCCCGTTCGACGCGCGTCGGCATGTAGGCGAGACTGTAAATCGTGCGCAGATCCGCCGCGATTTGCTCGTAGACGCCCTCGAGTTGATCCAAACTTCGGACGCGGTAGAAGCGCCCGCCGGAGAGATCGGCCAACCGGCGCAACTGCTCTTCGGCGACGCGCGTGCCCACGCGCACTTGCTCGCGCCCGGACTCGCTGAGCGCCGCCGCCAGCTCCGCTTCGTTCTCGAACATGATGGGATAGATCAGGGCATCCGACTGCAGAACGCCAAGCACGAGATCCTCGAATCGGAGGAAGGAGCCGGGACGCCGCAGGGGATCGTTCCACAAGGGGGTGCCTTGATACGCGAACGAGCTATCCCGTCCATCCGTGAGGACGACGAGCGCATTGCGTTGGCCGCGAACCGGGCCGAGCACTTCCGCGAGCGCATAGCCGATGGCATCGTAAAGCGCCGTGCTCCCAAGCGGTGGGACGACCGTGTCGAGCGCGCGCTTGACCTGATCGCGATCGGAGGTGAGCGCAGCGACGACCTCCACATCTCGCGCGAAAAGGAGCAGGGCCACCTTGTCCTCCGGACGCATCAACTCAAGGAAGCGACGAGCGGCTTGTCGAATCGCCTCGAACTGTCCCCGCGTGCTTCCGCTCACATCCAGCAGGAGGACGAGGTTGAAGGGGCTCGTCTCGACAGCGAAATGGCGAACTTCCTGCTGGAGGCCATCTTCAAAGACGGTGAAATCGCTCGTCGTGAGTCCGCTGAGGACCTTGCCTTCAGCATCGGTGACGCTCAGCAGCAAGTTCACCAGCGGGGCTTCTAATCGGATGGCATCTTCTTCCTCAGCCGAAGCTGCTGGCCAGGGCACCGGACCTCCCATCTCGACGATACGGGCCAAGCGCGGCTCCAACCTGCGCAGGGCTTCGCCCAGGACGCTCCACCGATTTTCGGCTAAGACGCGGGCGGCACGCGTCATCGGTTGTGGGGGGACCAAACCCATGATGACGCGGTCCGAAGCTGTGGGCGGCCCGAGTTCCACCCATCCGTTGAGCGTGCGGACGTGAACAGCGAGGCGGCCTTGGCCGATCTTTCCCGCAAGGACCGCTGGAGGAGGCGCAACACTCTGCGTCGATGAGCGAGGGAGAACCGGTTGCTCGATGCGCGGCAGCGGAGGACCCGCATAGCGCACATAACCTTCAGTCCATACCAATTCCGCTTTGAGATCCTCGACCGGGATTCCAAGGATGACGTCACCGCTGAGCGTCTCCACGCGCACCGCGCGCGGGCGGCCATGTACCTGTACGGTTCCATCTTCCGTTTTCGCTTGCAGCCGCAGACCAGGTGGGACCGTCAGATAGACATCGAGCGTTTGCTCCTCGTGACGGGTCATCGTACGAAGGCTCGCGCGATTCTTCTCCACTTTGAGGCGCACCATCTCTTCCGCGATCGGGAGATTGCTCTCGATGCGAAGCACGAGTTGATCAGGAGGGCCATCGCGGATGAGGATGCGGCCGCGTGGGTTCTCGACCTTGAATTCACTGAGCGAGGAAACGGCGAGGCGTTGCTCGAAGACGGCTGGACGGGGAACCGAGGGATGAGTTTGTGAACGAGACGCAGCCGCCTTCGCTCGGAGTCCCCATAGGTCCCCCTGAGGGTCCTTACCCCCTCCCGAGGGACCCAGGACTCCGATCGCCATTACGAGCCACGCGCTGCAGACGATTCGATGCCGGATGATCGCCTTCCCTCCTTGCCGGAGAGCCATGGCGTTTATGGCTGGCCCACCGGGGCGTAATAGCCGCGCCGAGCATGGACCTTGAACTTCTTGTTCCCATCACGAGCGACCTCGATCTTGATGCGTCGCCACTTCCCATCGCGGCTCGTGTTCGTGGAGATGTACCCGATATTGTACTGCTGGCGCAATTCGCGGGCGATCGTCGCGCAGACGGCTTCCAGCAGCGACGCCCCCATGACGGTGAAATGACGGCCTCCGGTCAGCTTCGAGAGCTGCTGCAAGATCGCGATCCCTTGCTGCTCGAAATAAGTGTTGTAGAGCGTTGGATCGGGCGTCCCGATCGTATAGATCTGCACATCGGATTCCTTCAGCAGGCGGGAGAGCGCGCCGTAACTGTATCGCGAGCTATTGTCCTGTCCATCGCTGATGACCAAGAGCACGCGCTTGCCGTGCCGGGCATGACGCAGCTTCAGCACGCCTTCATAGACAGCATCGAAGAGCGCCGTTCGACCTTGTGCGCGAAGGAACGGCAGATACGTGAGCAGGACCTCGCCGTCGGTGAAGTCCGCCAGCAGCATCACCTGCTTGTTGAAGGCGATGGCGAAGAACTCGTCCTGCGGGTTGCTCCACTCGATGAAGCGGCGCACGGCCTCACGCAAGCGAGCGATCTTGTTCTTCATGCTGCCGGAGATGTCCAGAATCAGCCCCACGCTGATCGGGATGTCGTCGGTGCTGAAGAACTTGACCTGTTGCGGGACATTGTCCTCGTAGACGGTGAAGTGATCCGGTTTCAGCCCTGTGATGAAGCGCCCCAGTTGATCAGTCACGCTGACGGAGAGCAAGACCAGCTCCGACTTGAGCCGAATGAATTGCTCTTGCAGAGACTGATCTGTCGAAGTGGTCACTCGCGTGACTTGCTCCGAAGCGCTTTGTGATCCGGCAGGGTTTGGCACGGGCGCGTCCGCGTTACGCCACACGACCTCCGGAGTCGCAGAGGGCTCTTTCGCTGGGACAACGGC